>JARIGV010000016.1 GCA_029288615.1 Candidatus Tayloriibacteriota bacterium | reverse complement strand
AAACAAACCCCGAAAGGGGCTTTTGTTTTTTATGGAGCCGCCTCAGAATGTCGCCTACGCGACATTCGTTCGGGCTTGAACAGCGGAGCTATGTTTTTGTAGCAACAAAAACAAGCGAGCTGGTGCTCGACTTATTTTTATTTATAAAAATAGAAGTCCTCTTGTGGGGCAGACAAAACTTTTTGACGAAAAAGTTTTAGTTGCGGGAAAGCCCGACAGAAATTGAGCGACGGCGAGAAAATATTCGTGACCTAGCCCGAGATGCTACTTAATTATTTTGGTAGTCGAAGTCGCTGTACTTGTCGCCATCTCTTTTGGATAGAGTGTAAGAAGAGTTTTTTCCATAGAGTTTTTCTCAGTAAAGCCATTGAGAACATCATCACCTACAACAACGGCAGGAAGCTCATTTCCAACCTTAAAGAGAGAGATCATTGTTTTTATGGCAGAGAGGTCGAGATTGTAATCAAATGAATAAACACGAATCTGAGGATATTTCTGTCTCAAATATGTGAGCACGTCGGCTGTCTTCTGACAGTCAGGGCAGTTTGTAGAATCTGAATAGAAGTAAAGAATTGAGACGAATTTTTTTCCGCACTGCTCGCTTACTTTTTTCATAAGAAGATAGTCTTTGATCTCAAGAAGCGAATAGAATTTTTTAAGCTGTATGATCTGTGCGTTGTCGCTTCCAATGTTCTGCTCGCTGTACTCGATCTTTCCTGCAAGATTATTGAGCTCGTCTGAAAGCATAGAATTATTAACATCTTTGCATGAAAGATCCGAGAGGAGAGAGAATTGTGTTTCAGACGAGAGAATGTCGGTTGAGATGCTGTCTTGAATAGTTTGAATTTCTTGGATTCTTTTATTATTGAAATAATTATTGAAATAGAGCGCTGTGCCGAAAATGACAGCGGTGATGAGAAATGCAAAGAGATATTTTTTCCAGTTCGGTTCGCGCATAATTATCGCCAATTAGCATCTTTAGAGCGAATGTTGTTATAAATCGCTTTAGAGAGCCAAAATGGGGCTATAAACGAATAAATAAAGACAAAATACAATGAATCAAGAGTAAGTCTCCATTTGCCCGTGACCATTTTCTGGCCAATAAGTACAAGAGAAAAAGTAATAGCTGTAAGAAGTATTGTAAGGAAGGAGATCGTGCTTGTGTTTATGTAAAACCAATCAAAATGTGGCGCACCTTGATGAGTGATACCGATTGAGTACATTCTATAGAAAGTATTATAGGCTGACACACTGACATGAAATACAGTAAGAGAAATGTAGATCATTGTCATAATGAGGGCGAATGATGCAAAAGGGAGAACAACCATTCCAAGATCCCCATATTCTTTTTTGAAAAGCATATCGCGATAGTCAATAAGGTTTCCAAGAAATCCCGAAACCCAACGCTCGCGCTGTTTATAAAGTTTTTTTACATTTGCTGGACCAACTGTGTAGACAAGTGCATGCGGCTCGTTTTCAATGATCATGCCATGTTTTTGCATACGCATGGCCATTTCCATGTCTTCGGTATTATGAGCATGTCGATACATACCAATTGTTTCAAAGACTTCTTTTCGGAAAAATGAAAATGGGCCAGGAGTAATATGAATTGCGTTAATGAGTGAAAGAGCACGGCGGATGAAGTTTCCATAATGATATTCAGCGCGCTGCATTGAACGGATCATTGTGTTTGGTTCGTGAATCACCATTGCAGGTGTGACAGCCATTACTTTTGAATTCGCAAAGTGTGACATGATGCGAGAAAGTGCTTCTTTGTCAACAAAAGAGTCGGCATCGAGGCAGCCGATATATTCTGTCTTTGATTTTTCGATACCAAAATTAAGTGCTGTATATTTTCCACCATTTTCTTTTGTATGAATTTCAATCTGAGGATGGCCACGAAATTTGCTGAGAATCTTTTCAGTTCCATCTGTAGATCCGTCATTGACCACCAAAATTTTAAGATTGTCTTTTGGGTAACGGAGTCCAAGGATCGAGCGGAGTGTGTCGGCGATCGTTGTTTCTTCGTTGTAGCAAGGAACGATAACTGTCACTGGAGGTGTAAAAGAAATGTTTCCTTTAGTGTGATTTTTTTCAAAAAATGAGATAAGAAGAAAAACCTCAAAATAGAGGGTAGAGAAGATGAATATATAACTTATTGAGGAGAGGGTTTCGCTCATATGGCCGTTTTGGTTGTTTATTCGGGGAATCCTTATTTTACCTCATTTTTGCCCTTTTTGGAATAGGTTTCCCTTGGTATAATCGAGCTCATGAATGATAAAGAAATAGCGCAAAACAAAGGCCATCTTCACCCGATTTCACAGGCGATAGAAGACATTCGTCGCATCTTTAAAGAGATGGGGTTTGCGATCGTTGAAGGTCCAGAAGTCGAAAGTGAATTTTATAACTTCGATGCGCTCAATTTCCCAAAAGACCACCCAGCACGTGACATGCAGGACACGTTTTGGATCAAAGATCCAAAACCAATAAACAGCGGTTCTTCTCCTGTGCAACAGGAGAAGCGAGAAAAAGCAGAGAAGATGCTTCTTCGCACACACACGTCTCCTGTGCAGATTCGTTATATGCAGTCTCATAAGCCGCCATTTGGCATTATTGTTCCTGGAAAAGTTTTTCGAAATGAAGCGACGGACGCAACGCACGAAGCACAGTTTTATCAATATGAAGCTCTTTTTGTTGCAAAGAAAGCATCGATGGCAAATCTTAAAGGTGTTATCGAAACATTTTTCAAAGAATTCTTTGGGCCAGATGTTGAGATTATTTTCCGTCCGAGCTTTTTTCCATTCGTTGAGCCTGGTGTTGAAGTTGCTATGAAATGGAAAGGGAAAGTGCTTGAAATGCTTGGTGCAGGAATGGTGCATCCAAATGTTTTAAAGGCAGGAGGACTTGATCCAGAGCAGTGGCAAGGCTTTGCATTCGGCGGTGGCATCGACAGACTCATACTTCTTAAATACGGTATCGATGATGTGCGTCTTCTTTATTCAGGTGACCTCAGGCTTGTTGATCAATTCTAGTTTTATAATTTTCTATGAAAGTATCCTATAAATGGCTCCAAACATTTTTCAAGAACCCGCTTCCAGAGGCTGAGAAAATCAGCGAGCTTTTTAATACACATCTTGCTGAAGTCGAATCAATTGAGCGGAATGCGGACGATGTAATTTTAGACGTCAATATTTTGCCAGACCGAGCGCCGTATCTTTTGTCGCATCAGGGAATTGCAAGCGAGATCGCTGCTCTTATCGATAATCCTTTTATTCCTCGTGACTATACTCTCGAAATAAATCCTGAAAATGTTCCCGCTCCTGAAGTTGAAATTGAAAACGCAGATTTCTGTGATAGATATGCGGCAGTGGGAGTCATGAATATTTCTGGCATCCCAACACCTGCATGGCTTTCCGACAGGCTTCATTCTGTTGGACAGCGATCAATAAATTTCATTGTTGATCTTTTAAACTTCATCATGCTCGATATCGGCGAGCCGATGCATGCATTTGATGCAGAAAAAGTAGAAGGGAAGATTTGCGTACGAAAAGCGAAAGAAGGCGAGAAGATCACAACACTCGACAACAAAGAGGTCACACTCACTCCGGAAGATTATGTCGTTGCAGACGATATGGGTCCGCTTGCTATTGCAGGTATCAAAGGTGGCAAAAGAGCGGAAGTGTCGCTCCATACAGAGCGAATTATCGTTGAAGCTGCGCATTTTAAAGCTGAGACAGTCCGAAAGACAGGAGTACGTGTCGGTATCAAGAATGATTCATCAAAGAGATTTGAAAATAATGTCAGCGCAACTCTTCCACCGAAGGCGCTTTCATATTTTCTAAATCTCCTTTCAAAAGAAGATTCAGGCATCGCTGCAAGTGAAATCGTCGATGTAAATTATTTTGATGAAAAGAAGGAATCAATTGAAGTTTCTTTTGAATTTATAAATCAATATCTTGGTGTTGAAATTGGAAGTGAGGAAGTAATTGAGAAACTAAATCGCGCATCACTCCCAGCAGAACGCCATGGTGAAAATGTGCTCGTAAACATTCCAACAGAGAGACGAGACATTGTTATAAAAGAAGATATTGCAGATGAAGTGGGACGTCTTATTGGATACGACCGCGTACAAGGAGTGCTTCCAGACATTGGTGTGCCACGAGAAGTTAATAAAGAGATCTCGTGGAAAAATGTCATCAAGAATTTTTTCATCGAAAAAGGTTTTTCAGAAGTGTATACATACGCACTTACACATGAAGGAGATGTGCAGATCGAGAATCCGCTCGCGTCTGACAAAGGTTTCATGCGTCATGATCTTTCTGTGGCAATGGAAACGAAGCTCACCGAAAATCTTCGCAATGCAGATCTTCTCGGGCTTTCAAAAATAAAAATGTTTGAGATTGGAAAGATCTTTCCAAAAGAAGGGGAAAGAACATCACTTTGTGCCGGCATTGCATATAAAAAAGTCACAAAAGATTCTCGTCCAAATGATGAGATAAAAGATATTCGCGACGAGCTTTTCAAAACGCTCGGCCTTGATGTGCAAATTCTCTGCACGGTAGACGACACCGGTGGCATCATAAGTCACAAAGGAAAGACGATTGGGCACACAAACAATAAAGACGGTGTCATGGAGTTTGATCTCGATTATGTCATCTCGCTTCTTCCTAATATCGCAGAAGAAAGAGCACTCGAAAAGACATCTGAGGATGTGAAATATAAGCCAGTATCTATTTATCCATTCGTTTCTCGCGACATTGCGGTGTTTGTGCCTGGACCTGCTGGAAAAGAAAATATCGTACTTGAAATCATCAAAAAATTTGCTGGAGATCTTTTGGTGCGTGCTGATCTTTTCGATGTGTTCACAAAACCTGCGAAAGATACTGAGCCTGAAAAGACTTCATATGCATACCGTGTGATCTTCCAATCTCACGAAAAAACTCTTGAAGAAAAAGACATCAATGAAATCATGGACCGTATCACTCGAATGATGAATGACAATCCTGGATGGAAGGTGAGATAGGCTCAAATTATGTCTATTTTGACGCTTTCTATAATATTTTTAAAGTATGTCAACGTGCTTTGAATTGCCAAAAATGCTATAATTTAAGCCTAAATATTCAAAAAAATGGCTAAAGATGCAAAGGAAAAAACAGGCTCATACGGAGCGGAATCGATCACAGTTCTCGAAGGTCTCGAACCGGTGCGAAAGCGACCGGGAATGTACATCGGTACGACAGGACCAGATGGTTTCCATCACCTTATTTGGGAAATTTTTGACAACTCACGCGACGAAGCGATGGGTGGTTTTGCCAATGACATCGAGATCGTTCTTCTTCCAGGAAATGCGATTCGCGTAGCCGACAACGGACGAGGTATTCCTGTCGACGTTCACTCAAAGACAAAAGTTTCTGCACTCGAGACGATCATGACAACACTTCACGCCGGAGGAAAATTCGGAGGTGAAGGATACAAAGTATCTGGAGGTCTTCACGGTGTGGGAGCATCTGTAGTAAACGCTCTCTCTACATCTCTTCGCGTTGATGTCTATCGTGATGGGGGACATTTTTATCAGGAATACAATCAAGGAAAAAGAAAGGCAGCAGTTAAAAAAATTGGTCCATCAAAAGCGAATGGAACTGTCACATATTTCGAGCCAGATGAAATAATTTTTGGAAAGCAGGATTATGACTACAAGCGTGTAGTAAATCACATGCGACAGCAGGCATACCTCGTACGCTCACTTCGCATTACTGTTATCGATGGACGAGAACTTGAGAATATTGAAGGAATGAATGATGTGCAGTATTTCCGCGAGCTTGGCCTCGAAGCGCCTTCGTATTCATTCTTTTTCGAAGGAGGTCTCGCGTCACTTGTGCGATTCAATAACTCTCTTCAAAAGCCAATCCACAAAAATGTTTTCTATGTTGAAAAGAAAGTAGAAGGAGTTGAGTCTGTGGAAATTGCTCTCCAGTATGTCGATGATATGTCATCTCGCATTACTGGTTTTGCAAACAATATCTACAACCCAGAAGGCGGAACTCACATCACAGGTTTCAAAACTGCTCTCACACGAACACTCAATACCTACGCGAAGAAAAATACTTTCACAAAAGATGATGGCGATACTTTCACAGGAGATGATGTTCTCGAAGGTCTCACTGCTGTCGTTTCTGTAAAGCTCCGTGAGATTCAATTTGAAGGACAGACAAAAGCAAAACTTGGATCTATGGAAGCACAAGGTGCAGTAGCGACAGTTTTTGGAGAAGCCTTCACAGCATTCCTTGAAGAAAATCCTGAGGATGCAAAAGCGATCATCAACAAATCTATTCTTGCTATGAAAGCGAGAAAGGCTGCGAAAGCCGCAAAGGATTCGATTCTTCGAAAGGGAGCACTTGAAGGAATGACGCTTCCAGGAAAACTTGCAGACTGCCAAAGCAAAAATGCTTCAGAATCAGAACTCTTTATTGTAGAGGGAGACTCTGCGGGAGGTACTGCAAAGACAGGACGTGATCGACGCACACAAGCTATCTTGCCGCTTCGAGGAAAGATCCTCAACATCGAACGAGCTCGTCTCGATAAGATGCTTGCATCAGAGCAGATCACAAATCTTGTAGTCGCACTCGGTACTGCAATCGGCGACACATTTGATATCGCGAAGCTTCGTTATCACAAGATCATTATTGCAACTGATGCCGATGTGGACGGTGCACACATTCGAACTCTTCTCCTCACACTTTTCTATCGATATTTCAAACCACTGATTGAAGGAGGATTCATCTACATTGCTCAGCCGCCACTTTATAAAATGAAATACGGAAAAGAGATTCATTACTTCTACTCTGAAGAAGAGAAGGATGCATTCCTTTCAAAAGAGAAGGTGCAGGTCACAGAAGCATCTGAAGGTGAAGGAGGAGAAGAAAATCCAGAAGGAGCTGAAGAGCCAGAAGAAGTGCAAGAGACAAAAAAAAATAATAAAAAAGTAACTCTCCAGCGATACAAAGGTCTTGGAGAAATGAATGCCGAGGAACTTGCAGAAACAACGATGGATGTGAATAATCGCGTGTTGAAGCAGGTAAAGATTGAAGACGCTGCAGGAGCAGATAAAGTGATCGACGTTCTCATGGGTACTGATGTGCCTTCGAGAAAAGCTTTCATTCAATCGAATGCGAAGATGGCTCGTTTGGATATCTAATAACACAAAAACAAAAGCCGCTCCCAAAGGGAGCGGCTTTTGTTTTTGATATTAATAGCTTACGTAGATTGTTCGTGAATCGCTTGAATTGCTGTAGTAGTTTCCGTATCCATTATTGTTATTGAGATACACCTGGATATTGTCAGATCCGATCTGTGCTCCTGTGAAAGCGATTGTAAACTGTGTGCTCTGTCCTGGAGCAAGTGATGGCTCTGTGCCAGAGTTGTAATTGCTATTTCCAACTGCTGGAAGATTAGCCTGAAAACTCCAAGGCCCTGATGCACTACCTCCTGTGTTTGTCACAGTGAAGCGCACCCCGATGCGATCATTCTGATGGAATGTGTTGCTGTAGTAGAAGCTATTTCCGTATGAATCCATAACGCCTACATCAGTGATACGAAGTGAGAGATTTGCAGGGCCGTTGTTGTATCCATTGTTTGGATAATAAGGATTGTATCCGCCACCATTGTAATTTCCATTCGATGAAAGTGGAACTGAAAGAGTGTTGTTTGCGGAGTTTATATCGCTTGCTCCTGTGATAGAGAGCGAGAGATTACCCTGTGATGGATCGAAATTATCGAATGTAAGAGTCATCTGGTATGAACTTCCTGGGCGAAGTGATGGTTCAGCAGAAGAAGTGTATGTTCGCTCCTGGAAAATTCCTGTCGGAAGATTTGCTGAGAGGTACCATGTTCCTGACGGAGCATTGCCAATGCTTGAAACTGTAAACTGAACGAGTACTTTGCTTCCTGTTGGAATTGAATTTCCAGAGATGAGGTTTCCATTATTATCAACGAAACCAACTTTTGTAAGATTTATTGCAAGGTCAGGTGATGTGCCGTATGAAGCAGTCGATCCAGACTTCGATGATGTATTTGATCCGCTGTTTGATCCATTAGTTGAACCTCCATGTGATACAGGCTGGTAATATCCATTATTAGTATTTGTATTTTGGTCTGATGTCGTCTGGCCTCCATTTGGATAACCAAGTGTTGTCCATTGATTCGATGTTGTTGCATCGGAGTAGTTGCTTCCAAAAAGTGAATAGCTTTGAGAATTTGATGAAGTTGCTGTACCAGAATTTGCATAGCCACCCGAAAGGTTTACGGCGGCAGCCTGGTTTGTATTTGTGGGAGCATTTTTTGGAACAAGTGTAAGGTTGCTTGTTGCAGAAAGTTTTACTTTATTGTCAGAACCCCACTGTGAGATTGTGATCGGCACAGTGATGTTTGTTTCTTTTGAAGAGCTTCCTACAAAAGTATATGAGTTTCCGTTTGTAGGAAGTGGGAAAAGTGTATTACATACAACAGGTTTAAGTCCGTTTGTAGACTGGTAAAAGAAGGCGGCACCATCTGTACATGTAAACTGCCATGTGTACTGGCCACTTGTATCAGAAGAAGAGTTCTTCCATGTGAAAGTAATTGGATCACCGCTTCGTGCTTGAGGTTTATCCGTTGAAATAGTGATCTTAGGACCGCCACCAAAAAGGGAAGAGAAGAATGAAGACGCGCCTCCAAGCATTCGCGGAACAAATTGCACGATACTGATACTTATGAAGAAGAGTATAATGAGGATACCAACGATAACTGCAATGCGAATATAAAGAGCGCTGTTCTTTTTTTCTTCGCTGTGCTCATCGAGTGAGTGGTCACTATGATTGTCGTGACTATCATGACCGCTATGATCATTCTGGTGATCATTGTGAGAATTATGAATGTCATAAGACCCATGAGTATCATGGTTATCGCCTGTAGGAAGATTTGATGGGGCATGTGCCTCGTCTCCTACGTAGTGTTCTTCTGTGTATGTGTGTTGTTCCATAAATTTCCCTTTAATAAGTTAATTTTAGGTTGGCGGTATTATATTACGTTTTATATAAAATGTCAAGAAGTACCAATATATAACCACAAAGATATCTTTGACTTTAACTTAAAAATATGGTATTATATAAACACAATAAACGGTATGAAATCACACTCTAAAACATTAACTCGCAAGGAAATACTCCGCTTTATAGGCATTTTTAGCCTTATTTTTCTTGCCACATTCACATTTCTCTATGCTTTCGGTCTTGTACCGACAGAGCTTATAGATGGTTCCGGAGACAATTCTGTGACAGATGATTTGAAGCTTCGTGCGCTTCAGGGTGCAGATCAGGCTACTTCTATGGGAGAAACAACAACAAATACAAAAGCGATCCTACCGACATATATTTCGATTCCTAAAGTTGATGTTGATATTTCTGTCTCAAATCCAACAACAACAAACAATGATGTTCTTGATCAGTATCTTACAAAAGGTGCTGTGCATTATCCTGGTTCTGGAAATGTTGGAACAGGCAACATGCTTATCTTCGGACACAGTTCAAACTGGAAAGTTGTAAAAAACCAGGCGTACAAAGCGCTTAATGGAATTGAAAATCTTGTACCTGGTGATCCGATTTATATCAAAGCTGATGATGGCACGACGTATCTTTATAAAGTGACTTCTGAGCGACTCGCAAATGCTGATGAAACTCTTGTTGATTTTTCAGGAAATAAAAATATGCTTACACTTTCGACGTGTGATCTCTTCGGAGAAAAGCAGCAGAGATTTGTAGTGACTGCAGATTTTGTTGGAGTTTCAAATCAATAAAATTAAAAAAAGCCGCGCCTCCGAAG
>JARIGV010000032.1 GCA_029288615.1 Candidatus Tayloriibacteriota bacterium | reverse complement strand
GGTGCGCCGCCGCCTTGGCGGCGGCGCATTCCTTTATTTTCCTTCCTCGGGTTTCGTCTCTGCGTCTCGAGTTGGTTCCTCTGGTTTCTGATCTGCTCCAGGTGTCTGCTGTCCTGCGTTTTGTGCATTCTTTGCCATCATCTCACCGATCTTTGAGATCTCAGCTGAAAGCGCCTCGATAGATTTCTCTAGTGCTGCCTTATCTGTTCCCTCTTTATCTTTCTTGAGGGCTGCTGATTTTTCTTCAATGCTTTTCTTGAGATCTTCTGGAATTTTATCTCCATTATCTTTGATAGCTTTTTCAGCCGTGTAGATCGCCTGGTCTGCAGTGTTTCGAAGATCAACCATTTCTTTGTTGTTCTTATCTTCTTCTGCATGCATCTCAGCATCTTTCTGCATTTTCTCGATCTCTTCTTTTGAAAGACCTGAGCTTGCTTCGATACGGATCGACTGCTCTTTTCCTGTTGATTTGTCTTTTGCTTTTACGTTAAGGATTCCGTTTGCATCAACATCGAATGTTACTTCAACCTGTGGGATACCTCGCGGTGCTGGTGGAATACCATCGAGAATGAATCGGCCGAGAGATTTGTTGTCTTTCGCCATTGCTCGTTCACCCTGCACGATGTGGATCTCTACAGATGTCTGATTGTCACTTGCTGTTGAGAATACTTGTGACTTTGATGTTGGAATAGTTGTGTTCTTTTCGATAAGTTTTGTTGCTACTGATCCCATTGTTTCGATGCCGAGTGAAAGCGGGATCACATCGAGAAGAAGTACATCTTTAACATCTCCTGCGAGAATTCCAGCCTGGATTGCAGCACCGAGTGCTACTACTTCGTCTGGGTTTACACTCATGTTTGGCTCTTTGCCGAAGTATGCTTTTACTGCAGCCTGGAGAGCTGGCATTCGAGTCTGTCCTCCAACGAGGATTACTTCGTTGATATCCCCGATCTTAAATGGTGATGCTTCCATCGCTCGCTTTGTGATAGACATCGCTCGTTCGATAAATTCTCCTGTGAGTTCTTCAAGCTTTGCTCGTGTGAGAGTGATGATGAGGTGTCGTGGTCCTGAAGCATCTGATGTGATGAATGGAATGTTTACTTCAGTCTGTACTGCTGTTGAGAGCTCAATCTTTGCCTTTTCTGCTGCTTCATCGAGTCGCTGGAGAGCGAGTGCGTCGCTTCGAACATCAATACCAGATTCCTTTTTGAATTCTTCTGCAAGAAAGCCGATGATCTTCTGGTCGATATCTTTACCTCCAAGGTGAGCGTCCCCGTCTGTTGATTTTACTTCAACAACATCATCTCCGACTTCGAGAACTGAGATATCAAATGTACCTCCACCGAAGTCGAACACAACGATTTTTTCATCTTTCTTTTTGTTGAATCCGTATGCGAGAGCTGCTGCTGTTGGCTCGTTGATGATTCGTTTTACATCAAGACCTGCGATCTTTCCTGCATCTTTTGTGGCCTGTCGCTGTGCGTCGTTGAAGTATGCCGGCACTGTAATCACAGCTTCTGTTACTTTTTCCCCGAGGCGAGCTTCCGCATCTGCCTTTAGTTTCTGAAGAATCATTGCAGAAATTTCTTCTGGTCGATATTTCTTTCCAGCCATTTCTACTTCGATACCGCCATTTGCTGATTTCTCAACTTTGTAAGGCACAGATGCTTTATCTTTCTGTACTCCCGGCTCGTCGAATGTGTGGCCGATGAATCGTTTGATCTGGAAGATAGTGTTTGTAGGGTTTGTGACAGCCTGTCGACGTGCAAGAAGGCCAGCGAGTCGTTCGCCTCCCTTTGATTCAGCAACGATAGATGGCGTTGTGCGTGCACCCTCGGCATTTTCGAGGATCTTTGGAGCACCTGCTTCCATCACTGCGACCGCAGAGTTTGTTGTTCCGAGGTCGATTCCAATTATTTTAGACATAAATTTGAATGAGATTAATTTAATAGAGCTAATAAGACATGCGAAAAAACCGCAAAGAAAAACTTTGCAGATTTTTAGGGTTTATTTAAAAGGCCGGAGCACGAGGAATGCTTCCTTTGAAATACAAAAGTGATGAGTATGGAGAAGGAATTACTTTCTTCTCTATTTTCTCGAAGATCTGGAAGAAAAGATTTTTCTCAATCTTTCCGCCAAGTGCGAGGATGTGCTCGTCTGCTGCTTGGGCTGGTGCGGAAACGGGTGTCGCAGAGACGAAGTGTCCTTTTACCTTGCCGTTTTCTTCGTAGACAAGGAAAACAACCTTGAAGTCGATTCCTTCTGGACTTGTGATGATCTTTTCTACAAATTGTGAGCGTGGTGTTGTGAGCATTGCAAAAATATAACAGAATTATACCAAACTTTTCAGCCTTTTCAAGACTGTCTAATTCTTAAACTCCCCTACTTTCACTCTCGCTGGGCGGATGACTTTGCCGTTGAGTTTATATCCTTTTTGTACAACTTCAATGACGATACCGTCTTTATCTTTTGACTCCACAGGAACATGCTCGAGTGCTTCGTCTCGCATGATATCGAATTTTTCATTGAGTGGATTAATCTCAGTAAGCCCGTTTCCTTCAAGTGTTTGTTTGAGGTGGTTGTAAATGTATTCAACACCTGTGCGCCAGTTTTTATCTACTTTCTCCCAAGCTTCTTTGTTTGCGAAAGCCATGTCGAAGTTTTGCATTACGGGAATGAGATCATCTACGAGACGTTCTGAAGCAAATTTGATGAGATCCTTCTTTTCGCTTTCCTGCTGTTTCTTGAAATTGACGAAGTCTGCCCGTTCGCGCTGAAGAGATGTGAGATATTCGATCTTTTCTTTTTCAGCGATCTTTAATTTCTCTCGGAGTTTCTTTATTGTATCGCCTGCGTGTTCTTCAGACACGACGCTGTCATCGAGATCTGTTCCGTCGATTGTTACATCGTTTTCTTCGTCATTCATTGGTGTGTTTGAGTTTTCATCTTGCATAGTATGTGCATTGTAAAAGATTTTTTGGAGATTGCAAGAAATAAAAAACAGTAGATTTTAAGCCACTGTTTTTTCTTTGTAATACATTGGCTCTTTCTTACCAATACTTTTCCAGTGCTTCCGCAATCTTTTTGTTTGTGTATGTAAGTACAAAATCTGTCGCCCTGTTTGTTTCTATGGTTTGTCTTGCGTGTTCCGCTATTTCCTCCTCGTCTGACTCCTCATCAACTTCAGGAGTGTTGTTGAGCACCATATCTTGATTGATGCTATATTTCTCCGCTATAACATCCATGATTTCCCCGATAATCTCTTCTTCGTTCTCTCTTTTGAAACTATTTCGAAATAGACCACTGCGTTTCTTTTTTATTTCTGCGATGGCGTTATCAATATCAGCTTCTACCTGTTCTGGCTTAAACATGCTTTCAATCTTTTCCTCCGGAGTTTCTTCTACACCTTCCTGTGGTATTTCTTCGAATGACATACAAATGTATTAAATGGATAACTATTTAATTGTATAACAGTGTGCAAATTCAAGAAGTGATCTTTCCACAGCCCCTTTTTTGTGGAGCACAATAAAAAAATCCCTCGATTGAGGGATTTGGTGTTATCGTTTGCTCCACTGAGGTGCCTTTCGGGCTTTCTTGAGACCGAACTTTCGTCGTTCTTTAGATCGTGGATCTCGCTTGAGATATCCTTCTTTCTTGAGAGTACCTCTTAGAGTGTGATCATATTCTACGAGAGCTCGTGAGATACCAAGGCGAACTGATTCTGCCTGTGATGTGATACCACCTCCCTTTACCATTGCTGTTACCTTAAACTTTCCTTTGTCTGCTGCTTTGTCGAGAGCTTCGAGAACAGTCTTCTGAAGAAGTGCTGTTGGGAAAGCTTCAGGAAGATTCTTGTTGTTTACTGTAACGCCGCCTTTAGAGTCTGGAGTGATGCGCACTCGAGCTACTGAGGTCTTTCGTCGTCCAATTGCTTCAATGTATGTGTTTTCTTTTGCCATAGTCTTTCTATTTATTCAGAAACCTTAAGATTAAGAAGCATCTTTGAGCGGAGCTTGTTTTTAGGAAGCATTCCAGATACTGCCTTTCGAATAATTTCTGAATATCCTTTCTTCTCGATTGTTCTCTCGAGAGTTTCTTTCTTAAGTCCTGATGGGTAGCCAGAATATCGTGAATGAGTCTTTGTCTTCTTCTTTGTCTCAGTGATAGAAATCTTTGATGCGTTTGTGATCTCAACTTTTGTCACTGGCATTTTGTTTCGAGCGAAGTCTGTGCTTGCTTTACCACAAAGAAGAGCTGCGGCCTGGCTTGCCACTCGTCCTAGTTTCTGATTTGTTGCGTCGATTGTATGCATAACTTCTCTGTTTAAATTTATTTGACGAATTCAATAAGTGCCATCGGGCTCGCGTCCTTTGCTCGATTTGGAAGCTTGATAACTCGTGTGTAGCCTCCTTTTCGCTCCTTGTGTGCTGGTACGATCTCAGCGAAAAGCTTCTTTGCAGAAACTCCAGCTCCGATGCGGCTTGCGATAAGTCGCTTTGAAGCGAGAGTATCAGCTTTAGCGATTGTAACAAGCTTTTCAACGAATGGTCGAAGCTCTTTTGCTTTTGCTGCTGTCGTCTTTATCTTTCCATCGCGAATAAGAGACACCGCAAGAGTCTTAAGAAGTGCATTTCTCTTGTTCTTAGTGAGTCCGAATTTTCTTTTGTTCTTGTGGTGTCGCATTGTCGTGTCCGTTTAAAATTTATTTAAGTTCAATACCGAATCCTTTGAGCATAGCCTTGATCTCCATGATGCCCTTTGTTCCAAGTCCATCTACCTCAAGAAGATCCTTTTCCTTCTTTCGTGCAAGTCCTCCGAGTGTTCGGATGTTTGCATTTGTAAGAGCGTTGATTGTGCGCTGTGAAAGGTCGAGAGACTCTACTCGAGTCTTATATGTCTCCTCAAGATCCTCACGGTTCTTTTTTGGAGCCTCTTCTTTCGCAGATGCCTCTGGTGCCGCAACCTCAACTGGTTCTTCTTCCTTGAAACCAACAATAGCCTTAAGCTGCTCGATCATGATGACAATAGATTTCTCGAGGGCTTCCTTTGCAGAAAGGCTTCCGTCAGTTTCAATGTAGATGCGGAGTTTGTTGAAGTCTGTTCGGTCTCCTACTCGCATGTTCTCAACTTCGTATGCAACACGTCGCACTGGGCTAAAGATTGCATCAACTGAAATTGTACCGATCTCAACTCGCTCTTTTGCGATGACTTCCTTTGGAACGTATCCAAGTCCTTTCTGAACCTCGATTTCAATTTCGAGTTCTGCAGATTTTTCTGTGATCTCAGCGATGTACTGATCAGCATTGAGGATCTCAACCTGGCCAGGAGCCTTGATGTCGGCTGCTGTGACTTTCTTTGCGCCTTTTACTGAGAGAGTAAGAGTCTGTGGCTCAGAAGTGTTGAGGCGAACACGAACCTTTTTGAGGTTAAGGATAAGAGTAACGACATCTTCCTTAACGCCGTTGATAGCTGAAAACTCGTGACCAACTCCCTTGATCTTGAGAGATGTGATCGCTGCTCCTTCAATAGATGAAAGAATGATTCGTCGGAGAGAGTTTCCGAGAGTGTGACCGTAGCCAGGATAAAGGCCTTCGATTTCAAAGACTCCTGAGATCGCGTCCTCCTTCACGATCTTTGGTTTTCCTGGAAGTAAAATTTTTGTTTCGGCCATGATATTGCTCTTTAATTACTTTTTTAAAATATGCGCAAAATTATAACCCATTTTCGAGATTTACGCAAATATGGGTCTTTTATCGTCGATAATATTCGAATATAGCACCAAGATCGAAAAGAAGTTCCGCTGGAACAGCCTTCGGTGCACCCTGAATTGTCGCCTCCTTTGACTTTATGTCAAAAGCAATCCAAGTTGGTGTTGAAACGGTTTTGATTCTCTCATCGAGATCTCGGTAGAGTGCCTTTCCTTCGCTTTCTTTTCGAATCGTCACCTTATCTCCTTTGGCGACTCGGAAAGATGGCACAGTAACTCTCTTTCCATTGACCTTGATGTGTCCGTGAGAAACCATCTGTCGTGCTCCTCTTCGTGTCGTTGCAAATCCTAGGCGGTAAACGACGTTATCGAGACGAGTTTCAAGAGCTTCAAAAAGCGCATCGTTCTGATTTCCAATTCCCTCTTCGAGAACTCTCTTTACGTAGTTCTTAAACTGCTTCTCTGTAATACCGTATGTGAGACGAGCCTTTTGCTTCTCATTCATCTGCATACCAAAAGCGCTCTTTGGCTTTCCTCCTCGCTCCTTTCGTCGCTCTTTTGAAGCTGCGAATTTAGCTGTTTGAGTTTTCTCAAAGATTCCTGCGTTAAGTCGTCGTGCGATTTTGTATTTTGGGCCGATTTTCATATATTTAAACAGTATTTAGATTGCTTTATACTCGTCGAGGCTTAGGTGGTCGAGGTCCATTGTGAGGAACAGGTGTCGCATCTTTGATTGATGTTACTTCAAATGCTCCTTTAGAAATAAAACCGCGGATCGAAGACTCACGTCCTGACCCTACTCCTTTAACAACCACTGAAATTGCTCGCATACCCATAGCCTGAGCCTTTGCGCCAACGATTTCTCCTACTTTTGCAGCAGCGAAAGGTGTTCCTTTCTTTGCTCCTTTGAAGCCGAGGCTACCGCTTGAGCTCCATGCAAGAGCGTTGCCTTTAGCATCCGTAAGAAGAACCTTTGTGTTGTTGTATGTAGACTGAACAGAAAGAATACCAACATCAACTCTCTTCTTTGAAAGAGAATTTGCTCCAGATTTTGATTCATCCTTGTTTTCTGATCCTTTTGTTACGATTTTTTTCTTTCCCATTGTTTTTGTGTTGGTCTTTCAGTCTACTTTTATTTCTTCTCTACCTTCTTTCGTCCGCTACCCATAGTCTTCTTAGGACCCTTGAGTGTTCGTGCGTTTGTCTTTGTTCTCTGACCTCTTGCAGGGAGTCGTCTTGCGTGTCGAGTTCCTCTGTAGCATTTGATATCTTTGAGACGTTTGATGTTTGCTCCTACTTCTCGCTTGAGTTCTCCTTCGAGCTTGTATCCCTCAACGAATTTTCGGATCTCATTCTCTTCCTCAGTTGAGAGTTCCTTTGCCTTCTTTCCGTATGGAACCTTCGCATCATCGAGAATTGTGTGTGCTCTGTTTCGTCCGATACCGTAAATAGCAGTGAGAGCAATCTCGAGTCGCTTTTCGTCTGGAACTGTAATACCTAGAATTCTCATTTGATGTTTAAATTATCTTTATGTATGTCTATTAGCCCTGTCGCTGCTTGTGTCTTTTGTCAGCTTTGCAGATCACACGAACATAACCGCCTCTTCGGACGGTCTTGCACTGCGGACACATTTTTTTAACTGATGCTTTGACTTTCATGTATATGTAAAGTGACGAGTAATATACTATATTCCCTTTTATAAGTAAAGGGGATTTCTCGGGCTTTTTGAGTTCCCTAAAAACGCCTTGTTATGCGGGCTTTTCCTCCGTAGGGGTCCATCTCCATCTCTACGCGATCCCCTATGAGCACGCGGATCCTGTTGAGCCTCATTTTTCCAGAAAGAAACGCGAGGATTTCACTATCATCTTCCATCTTCACGCGAAACATCGTGTTAGGAAGTGCTTCTGTGACGACGCCTGACTTTTTCTCTACGTTTTCTTTGCTCATTAAGTAAGGGAAATTATAGCAGCCCAATTTTCATTGGTCAATTGCTTTCGTTGGTTTTTACCTCAATTTTGTCGGCATTTTCAGGAATCCACCACAATGGAGTGATACTAATCTTAGCAGTATCGATCGCTGGGTACTTTTCAAACACTTGTATTGCCTCAGTTTTGTTCTTTCCTTCCAAATCTTTCTTCAAAGTTTCGGTATCAAGAATGTAGGAAACTTTAATCGTGCCCTTTGCGTGGAACTTAAGCGTATCGTTCGCTTCAGAGATATTTGAAATCGTGAGATTTGAAGCGTCGATTGTAAGCGGCACATCACCCTTTATTGGCTCGTCTTTAAGTGTGCCAAGATATGTTGCAAGATCAGATTTTTTGAAAATGTAACCTTTAAAAGATCCTTGTTCTTTTATTGTGGCCTTGTCACCATTTGTTTCTGCTGGCAAATCAGAATATGTAATGACGTTTGCACTATTAAAGAGTACAAAATCTGCTGGCACTTGAGCGGTTGCTTCTGAAAGAAGCTTTGAGCCGAGTGTTTTTTCAATCGAAGACCTTGTTGTTGAAGCGTCAGCATCAGAAAGTACAGGCACATTACCTTCTGCGCCACCCGTCATCTCTGTTTTCGATCGCCCGTAGATATTTTGGTAACGAGGATCACCTTTAAATGCAGGCAAAGTAAAATCATTAAGACCGATATTGTATTTAGGTCCTGCTGCTTCTGCATGCACTTTTACAGAAACACTCCCGGGTGTTGTTTTGCTACCAGAACCAGTGCGTGCAGGGATTGTCACTGCTGCGTCAGTTTTATAAATAAGACCTCCCGGAGTTTCAAGTCGTGTTCCGGCAATGAGTTTTTGTGATGTTGCTTGGTTGTTGTAGATCACCACAGTACCTGCTGCGGTAGAAAGTACTTTTTTTGTTGTTGATGATGTGACATCAAGTGAGCCAGTATCTGTAAGAGCGATTGATGAATATGTGAGACCTTTATCATTTTGAGTTGCTGAAATATCATCATCGAGAGTGATGGTGAATGATTTGATTGTGACAGTGACTGTTGCTTTTGAAATAAGAAAAGCGATTGCACTTGCAAGAGCAATAAGGCATATAAGTGTAATGACCCAGACTTTTCTGCCTGAGCGAGGTTTATCCCCCCAGTTTCTTCCTGAAGTCCTCTCCGGAGCCTCTGTAACTCTCTCTTTTTCTGGAATGGTTTTAAGATTTACTTTGCGAACTACCTCTTCATTTTCTTTCTCTCGTACTCTGTCTTTTGCGGTAACTTTAAGGTCTTCTTTTTCTTTCTTATCTATTTCTTTTTTTTCTTTGTCAGAAGGCAGCGCGAGATTTCTGATTGATCTTTTTTCGGGTGGGATAATATCGTGAAAAATATTTTTTCGTGCCATTACCTACTATTGTAAAACTTTTTATGAGATTTACAAAGACTGGTTGTACAAAGCTGTTGAAAGAAGGAGTGGATTTCGATACGTAACACCAAGCGGGACAGTAACAGCCTTCTCTACATCATTATTTTCAAGAAAATGCACAGCAAAATTTTTTGATGTAAGTGTTTTCTCACTAAACTCTTCTGTTTGAATCCAAAGGCCTAGAAGTTTTGAAATCGGATGAGCATCAGCTACTACAATATCGCTTGGTAAAAAGACGGTTGTTGAAAGTTTCCAGAGACTTTCACGCAAAACTTCCTGAAATTTTGCCTTAATAAGCTTCAAAAGCTCATCTATTTGCTCCATTTTCTCAGTCTCAAGTTTTTTTGAAAGATAGAGCATGAGAAGTGAGTGTGCTTCTTCCTTGCTTGTGTGGAATGCTGCGGCAATAGCACGAACGGGAGCGTGTTTGCCATAAGGAATTGAGATGTTTGCTACAAAATTCCCTTCTCTTGCAAGAACAATATCTGAAATCTCATGCTCAGGAAGAAAAAGAAGGAAATTTTTCTTGTTTATTGCTGCTAGTGCCGAAGGAAAAATACTTGAGATGGTTGTATGAAATGTAATTGGAAGCACAGGAAGCGTCACATGAATCATCTCTTCGATATCTGAAATAATTTTTTTAGACGAAGCATTTGAAATGAATTCTATATCAAGGGCACTCGCCTTTTTGCCGATCGGATTATCGAGTCGATATCCATTACCACGCACCGTTATTATTTTCTGCTCAATAATGACCGCATCTTTGTGACTTAAAGAAAAATTTTCTCGCACAGTATCCTCAATCATTTTTTCTTTTATAAGAAATGGCTTGTCTTTTGTGACTTTTGCAACACCTCGAATTGGCGCATACCAAGGAGAGCCAAGAAATACAGCTATTTTCCTTCGGCGGCTGCCTTGTGAAATATTTTTATAACCTTCTCTTGCAAGGACGTCGCCAGACATCTTCACGCTCTCAAGCATGAGATTTTCAAGTCGTTCAGGGTTTACATCTTGCTGATATGTAATTGATTCTTTGTGAGTGTAAAGAATCTCAGGTTTTTTACCAGGAGTATGTGAGATGATTGCAGATAACACTTTTCCACTTTCAATAACGAAAGTAAAAACTATTTCATCTTTATTACTTTTCTTTCGAAGAAAGTCGAACATGACTCTCTCATTGTAAGACAATCAGAAAATAAAATCCAAGTGAGTCTCTGGAGAATTTTATTCGAGAACAGCTTTGATGCGTCGAACGCCTGCAGAGACAGCTTCTTCTTTCTGGATCTTGAATCTACCTTTAAGTTCTTCGGTGTTTTTTACATGAGGTCCACCGCAGAATTCTTTTGAGTATGCAGAGTTGAGATCATTTCCAATGTAGTAGACAGTCACCATATCAGGATATTTTTCACCAAAGAAATGAATTGCCCCTGTTTTTTCTGCTTCTTCTTTTGGCAAAGTGACCACTTCAACAGGAAGAGAAGCTTTTATTTTTTCATTGACGATATCTTCTACTCTTTTCTTTTCCTCATCTGTCATTTTTCGAGAAAATGTGAAGTCAAAACGAAGTCTCTCCGGTGTGATATTGCTTCCTTTTTGCCCAACTTCATTTCCAAGAACATCGCGAAGTGCCTGCTGGAGAAGATGTGTGGCTGTGTGGTACTGAAGTGACTTATCACTCGTGTCACCAAGTCCGCCTTTGAATTTTTTCTCTGCACCAGCGCGAGAAAGCTCCTGATGCTTTTTAAATTCTTCCTCAAATTTATTTCGATCAATTGTAACTCCCTTTTCTTTTGCAATTTCTTCAGTGAGTTCGATAGGAAAACCGTATGAAGTAAAAAGGATGAATGGATCTGTGCCTTTTTCAAATTCTCTCATACCCTTTTCAAGTGTCTGGCGGAATTTATTTTCTTCTTTGTCGATTTCAGATTTAATTTCGGCTCTTTTCTCCCATGTTTCAGGATATGCGGTCTTGTAGAAAGTGAGAAGAGGTTCTACAAGTTCGCCGATTCCAGCATTTGGAATACCCAATGTGTCCCAGACGCGAATTGCACGGCGAAGAAGTCGGCGTACAAAGTATCCTCGGTCAATGTTTGAAGGATTTACTCCATCTCCAATGAGAAATGTTGCTGCTCGCACATGATCTGCAACGATTCGCATCGAACGGGTGTATTGTGAGTCTTTGTATGTCTTTCCTGAGAGTCTCTCAAGTGTTTTGATAATGCCTTTGAAGATATCAATTTCGAAAACGTCGGAGCTATTAATTGCTGCTGCAGCAATTCGTTCAAATCCCCCACCGAAGTCAATATTTTTCTTTGGAAGAAGTTCAAATTTTTTGTCAGCAACTTTTACATACTGCATAAAAACAGAGTTTCCAATTTCCATATAGCGACCGCAGTCGCAGTTAGGATGGCAGTTTTCTCCGTATTTTGGATCGTGAGGGATGAAATCGAATTCATAAAAGATTTCTGAATCTGGTCCACCTGGCTCGCCTATTGGCATTTTTTCTGGAGTTCCTGCGCGTGACCACCAGTTTTTTGCTCCATAATAAAAGATTTTGCCGCCTTGCATACCGAGCTTTGCGCCGTTTTCTTCTGTGTCGAGAACGACATCTTTTGCTTCAATTCCTTTCAGAGCAAAGAGTTTTTGCCAAAGTTCGCATGCTTTTGTGTCTCGCGGAAGTCCGTTTTCTTCATCACCTGCAAAAACTGTGACGAAAATTTTCTTTGGATCGAGTTTGATTTCATTAATGAGAAAATCAAAAACCCAAGTGAGCTGCTCTTCCTGGAAATAATCACCGAAAGACCAGTTGCCGAGCATTTCAAAAAAAGTAGTGTGGCGATTGTCGCCTACATCTTCAATATCTCCTGTTCGAAAAGATTTTTGTGAGTCGACGATACGTGTGCCGAGCGGATGAGTCTGTCCCAAAAGATATGGAAGCATCGGCTGCATGCCAGAGCCAGTAAAGAGTGTTGTTGGATCATTTTCAGGTACGAGAAGTCCGGAAGGGACGATAGTGTGCCCTTTATTTTCAAAATATTTTAGATATTTACTGCGGATTTCTTCTGAATTCATGGGCTTAATCTAGCACAAATTGCTGTTCAATGAAATAAAATTATTTTAAATCTTTGAGTGCAGAGAAATCTTTTTTGAGTGTGTCTTTGAGATGTTGGTTGTAGATTGCCGCGGCGGGATGATAGAGAGGAAGTATTTTTACTTTTCCATAGCTTGCTTCTGTCTTGTATGTCTTTCCATGCATTTGTGAAATTGGCTCGATATCAAGAAGAAGGCCAAATTTCTCCATTACATATACACTTGAAAAGCGTCCAAGTCCTGCGATGATCTGTGGCTTTATAATCTCGATTTGTCTGTCGAGAAATGGTCCGTAAATTTTTATTTCTTCTGGAAGTGGATCGCGGTTTTGTGGTGGACGATCTTTTACAATGTTTGTAATGTAAATATCTTTTCTTTCAATACCCACACTCTGTAAAAGTTCATCGAGTATTTTTCCTGCAGCACCACAAAATGGCTTTCCTGTTTTTGCTTCGTTTTTTCCTGGTGCTTCACCGACAAACATTATTTTTGCAAAATGATCTCCTTCGCCGATGACAGGATAGCTGTTGTTTTCAATACGAAAATCATAAAGTGGTGAATTTTTAAGTTCTACCACCTCATCTTTGATCTGCTTGAGAAGCTCCTTTCTGTGTTCTGGAGTATCTGCTGACATAAAATTTATTGAAGTTTATTTGATAGCCCCTTCTTTTTTAAGAAGTGCTAATTTGTCTTTACCCTGTAGGCCATTGTACTGCCCTATTTTTCCATCAGAGCGAATGACCCGGTGGCATGGAACATTTTTATCAGCATTTTTCGCCATAATTGTACCCACAGCTCTTGAAGCCCCAGGTCTTCCGGCTTTTGTAGCGACTTCTTTGTAGGTCATTGTCTTTCCTTTAGGGATCTTTTTTACTACGGAGAGTACTTTTTCTCGGAATGTTTCTATTTTCATGAGCGTATTGTAACAATCAATTAATAGGATAGCCACCAGGTTTCCCTGGTGGCTATAGCATTTCTTTTCTCTGGCCGACTGCAGCAACTCATACAGGCAGCTACCCATCTTAGCCTTGGGGGGGGCCGTTACCCGCTTCGCTAAACGAAACAAAGATCCGCGTTCACTAGGCGCTACTTAATCTTTCACCAACTAGCTTTAGGCCACGAGGCCTTCCTCTTATTTTTGTCAGTCCCTCGCGTGTTACTCAGAGAATTAGAGAACCTTATGCTGAAATTACTATACTATTTTATTATTCCACCACCAAGGCAGACGTCATCGTCGTAAAATACGGCAGATTGTCCGGATGCAGCCGTCTGTGGATTTTTAAAGTGAGCTATGAAACCCTGCTTTGTTTTCTCGAGAGTGACTTTCTGAAAATCCTGATGATAACGTATCTGCGCATTATGTGTTTTTCCTTCTTCGGGCTCGCTGTTTATCCAGTGAAAATTTTCAAGAGCGATATCTTTTGAGCTTTTCTCAATTTCTTTTTGGAGGTCATCGTATGTGCCAACAACAATAGTATTTTTCTTTGCCTCTTTTGAAATAACGTAGAGTCTCTCCTCTTCAGATGTCTTTTTTGTAATTGTAAATCCATGTCGCTCTCCTACTGTAAAAAAAAGTGCACCGTCATGCGTCCCAATCACTTCACCTGACACATTCAAAACATTTCCTTTTTTCTTTGGAATATAATGTGAGAGAAAATCTTTCATACTGATATCACCAAGCATGCAAATTCCTTGGCTGTCTTTTTTCTCTGCAGTCGGAAGTCCGGCTTTCTGTGCAATTTTCCTTACCTCAGATTTTTTGAGACCACCTATCGGAAAGATGATTTTCTCGAGTTGTTTTTCTGTAAGAGTCCACAAAAAATAGCTCTGTTCCTTGCTATTATCGACTGCGCGCAGCATTTTTGTCCAAGGTCTGCCCTTGGACGGACGGGCAATTTGTGCGTAATGTCCGGTTGCGACAAAGTCCGCTCCCATAGAAAGTGCACGATTTAGAAATGCACCAAACTTCACCTCTTTATTGCACATAACATCTGGGTTTGGAGTTCTGCCGGCTTTGTATTCACGGATCATATAGTCCGCAACACCTTCTTTATATTCTTTTTCAAGATCGATTGTGACGAAAGGAATTTCAAGGTGTGCAGCAACGCGCATCGCGTCCCGTCTTTCATCTTTCCAGGTACAATCAATAAATTCTGGTTGCCAGGTCTTTATAAAAGCACCAACGACTTTATATCCCTCCTTTTTGAGTAAATATGCAGCCACGGAAGAATCCACACCTCCCGAAAGGCCTACAAAGACTGTTCTATTGACATTATCACTTTTTAGATGTTTCATATAAATTATATGGAATACCTTGTACCTTGTTTGATCTTCGGAGCATGGATACCTGCAATTTGGTCATTGATCTTATTTCATATGCCGATAAAGCATTTCCAAGTCAGGTGGCTTATAAACGCAGGCGTCTTGGTCGATTTCTCCTGGCTTTTGCGTTTCTGGTCCTGAGCCTTGGAGTTTACCTCGCATTCATATTCGAACGCTCTTTCGTACACTAAAGGCATCTGAAGGTTATATCAGGTGCTATTTTATTTGACTTTCGGCATTAAGATAGCACATTATTTGTTTAAATGGACTTGTTCATTCTTGCTGTGCCCTTTGGTATAGGATTGGCTGCTATTGGTGCATTCGGTCAGGCTACTACAGTACGTCAACGGCATAATCTTGATATTCTTTACCGGATTGGGATTACACTCTGGTGCGGCTTCTATCTATTTGTTGTCGTAGGCCAAATATTCTATGCTTTTTTGATCCCACTGAAGTAATACTTCAGTATTTTTATAATTATAATTGAGATGTCCCGTTCTTATCTCAAATACCTCGCTTTATTCGCCTTATGCTCTTCAAAAGTTTTTGCATAATGCACTACTCCTTGGCTATCTGTGAGGAAATAAAGATACGGTGTTGTCATTGGCTCAACGGCTGCCGTGATCGAGTCGAGTCCTGGGTTTGAAATCGGTGTTGGAGGCAAACCTTTTCTCGTGTATGTATTGTACGGAGAATCCGTTTGAAGATCGGTCAGAGTAAGTTGTCCCGATGTTTTTCCAATTTCGTACGCGAGAGTGGAATCTACCTGGAGCGGCATTCTCATTTTTATTCTTTTCCAGAGAATTCCTGCGACAATCTTTTTATCCTCGCTACCACGTACTTCTTCCTCAAGAATGGACGCCATTGTGATGATCTCGTTCAGTGAATGTCCAGAAGAAAGGATCTGATTTTTGAGGCTGCTAATTTTCTGATCAAAAACATTTGAAAATGCTTCGAGTGTGTCTGTTGCGGTGACATCAGGTAAGAAGAAATATGTTTCAGGAAAAAGATATCCCTCTTTTGGTTTAGCGAGCGCAAGAAAATTAGATTCATCGAAGACGGGAATTCTTTCCTTCAATCGATCTCCTATCGCTTTCACAGTAAATCCTTCTGGGAATGTAATTTTAAGTGGTTTGATTTCAAAATTTCCTGACATGAGTCGAAGCGCGAGTGGAAGTACGCCTTCTCCACCTGAAAAGAAATATGGCCCAGCAACGACTTTATTTTCGCCACCAAGTGTAATGATCGTCATCATAAGAAGGTTTCGTGATGAAATAATGCCGCCCACTTTAAATTCTGTAGCTACTTCACGAAGCGAGGCTCCTTTTTTTACATAGATAATTTTACCGTCGGGAAACTTCGCAAAGCTTCCAATCATAAAGTAATAGATGAAAAGAAGTACGCAAATAAAAAGAGCTGCGCTGAGAGCGAGCGCTTTTGTTGTTATTTTTTTCTTGGGTGCCGATTCGAAATCCGACGGTAATGAATCCATAGAATGAAATTAAATTGGAAGGTTTGCGGGTGCTTCTGATTTCTTTGCTTCGACACGTGAAATTGTTGGTGTGCGAGCAACCTGACCTGGGAAGTGATAGATAGTCGCAAGACTCTCTGTATTCATTGTAAAGAAATGTCCCTGATGGGGTGAATGAAAAAATGAGCGCGACTGGTATTCATGAAGCATGTGCTCTTTTTTGTGTTTAAGTTTTTTACCAGTGAAATCTTGCCATGGATAATCAAAGGATGTGGCATGATCTGATTCGAATCCGTTGAGATTTGTGGCGTTATATTGTCTGAAAGAGCCGTTGAGTCCTGCAATGTTGATATCATTGAATGCTCCTTTGTCTGCAAAATAAAGAGCACGAATACCGCAGTCGAATGCGATCTTTGCAATATTTTTCTCGATCGCTTCGATGACATCTCGCTCGCCTTTGGTAAGAGAAATTCCTGTAAGTTTAATCTCTCCTGCTTCCTGCTTATCACCTTGCTTGATGTGTTTGATTTCTTCTTTTCCGTGATGGGTCCAATCAACTTTTTCACGGCTGAACCATCCAGCTCCAGGTTTCGGTCTTTCTTTTTTGTGAGCACGGATAATGATCTGAATCCATGCATGCTCACCCTTGCGAAGTCCACCAAGATATTCAAGTACTGGTGTCATTGGATCAATCTTCACTTCTTCTTTTGGATCTTTATCGAGATTGTAATCAACATATGTTTTTATTGGAAAATGATCTGCTTTTGAAAGTTTGAAATTACATCCCCAAAGATCCATTTTATTGAAATCAAGATGAACATTCTCCGCATAGTCTTTTACTTCTTTTATTTCGATGTCTGGATACTGCGCGTAGAGTTGTGATTCAACAAGATGTTTCCAAAAACTCCATGTCCAAATATAAAATTTGATATTGCCACCATCTGAAACAAGTTCAAGAGAAAACCACGGACGTACCTGTCCTTTGATAAGACGCGCGATAAATGTTCCCTCACCTTTTGTTTGATAAAGAGATGTAAGGAAAAGTTCCATCGCAAGTGGTGATTTAAGAATCTCTTGTGGAAGAGTGATTGCAAGGACGATCGTTTTCTGGCTATGAATGAATTGATTTCGTCTTAAAGTGACATATGCTTCAAAGAACATTACAGCCAAGACAAAGGGTGCAATTATTACAATAAGAATATAAGCAAAAGCAAGTGAGTCGAGAAGGACTCCCTGCGAAGATGAGCCGAAGAGTGAAAGAAAATTATCCATTCGTTTTTTACACAATAATAATACCGCACCTTTTCTCATAAAAAAACCCCGCGTGGCGCGGGGATTTCTTTATACGAGTGAGTAACGTCCTTGTTTGTCTTTCTTGAAGTTCTTTGCGTTCTGAAGATTGACGAGGATGGTGTTTTCTTTGACGTATCGTTCTTTGAGAACTTTGTCGATGATCTCTTCTTTCGTAAGGGGGCCATTTTTCTCAAGAACCTTCTGGATCACATCTTTTACAACACCATTGATATATCCCCATTCAGCGAGAGCGTAGAGACCGCGTCCAACGAGAACAAATCTCTTGTCTTTAATAAGTTCGTTGTGTGTTGTAGCAACATGAGCTTTTTTGTTGAAAAGTGTCTGGATTGATTTAGCAACTTCGCGGAAGTGGATCGGTGATCCGTGCTTTCTTATAGCGAGGTACGCGTAGTCTCGAATTCCCTTCACAGAAACATTCTTTGAATGAGCAACTCCCCATTCACCAAGAGGATTTCGTGAAATCTGTTTTGAAAGAGAGAGCCATCGTTTGAGAACTTCTTCGTTCTTGTATTCCTCGTTTACTTCCTCGAGATGCTTGAGGAAAGTTGTGATGATTTCTGATTCAGGAAGGAGTTCATCATTTGAAAGTCCTTTGTAAAGTTTTCGAAGCGCTTCCTCTACTTTCTTTGCGTGAGAATCATCGATGTGCCATCGGTGTTTGAACTCATCATTTTCTTTCTGTTTCTTGAATGCATCTCCAACAACGAGAAGGAAGTGAACATCGTTTTGAAGAGATTTATCTTTTGGAGAAATATAATTGAGAAAATCTTCTTCTGAAATAATTGATCCAAGAGTTTTAAAAATATTCTTAAGTTCCTCAAAAACTTTTACTTCTTCCTTAAAAGATTTTGATTTTCGGATGTTTATGATGCCAGAATTCTCGATCTGTCGTACTCGTTCACGAGTGATACCGTATTTATCGCCAATAGCTTCGAGAGTCATCTTTGAAGCATCCTTTCCAAGTCCATAGCGAGCAACAATAACCTCACGAGAACGTGTAGGAAGGGCTGCGAGGAGCTTTTTGACGGTGATTTTTGGTTTGAATGTGAGCACTGACATTTGTTTTTATCTGTTTTATGTGTTTTGGTACTTATATTTCTATCATTCTTAGCAAATTATGTCAATAAGGTGGCTTTTAGACCACAAAATTGACGATTTTTCCCTTAACCACAATGGTTTTTCGGATTTCCTTACCCTCCAAATACTCCCCAATTTTAGGCTCCGAGAGGGCCTTTTCTACAATTTCCTTCTCTTCGGCCGAAGCTCCTACCTCAATTTCCGCTCGGACCTTGCCATTTATCTGCACAACCATTTTTACGGTGTCAGAAACGAGAAGTTTTGGATCAAAAGTGGGCCATTTTTCAGTAAAGATTGTCTTTTTATGTCCAAGTTCCTTCCAAATTTCTTCCGAAAGATGAGGTGCAAAGGCAGAAAGAATAATGAGAAATATTTCGAAAGATTTCTTTGTGATTTTTTTTGATTCAAAAACAGTATTCACAAAAATCATCATTGATGAAATGGCGGTGTTGAACGAAAATGCTTCAACGTCCTCACCTACTTTCTTTATGGTCTTATGAAGTAGTGTTGTAACATTTTTGTCTTCATTTTTTGAAATAAATTCTTTCATTGCAAACACTCGCTCGAGAAATCTTCGTGCGCCGATAATACCTTTATCATTCCATGCAACTTGCGCACCGTGGGGGCCTAAGAATGCCATGTACACGCGCACAGTATCTGCTCCGTAAAGAGCAATGATGTCATCTGGGTTTACAACATTGCCTCGACTCTTTGACATTTTCTCGCCATCCGGACCCAGAATGATGCCGTGTGGTACTCGCTTCATGTAAGGCTCTTTTGCGGTAACAAGTCCTCTGTCGTGAAGGAAAAGATTCCAAAAACGAGAATAGAGAAGATGAAGTGTTGTGTGCTCCATCCCACCAAAATAGAGATCTACAGGTGTCCAATATTTTTGCTTTTTCTGGTCTGCAAATTCCTTTTTGTTTTTTGGGTCAGTGTAACGAAGCCAATACCAAGAGCTGCCTGCCCATTGTGGCATTGTGTTTGTTTCGCGTTTTGCTTTTCCTGGCTCAAAAACTTTGTGAATATCCTTGAATTTTTTGAGGATCTGGTTTTCCGGAAGAACTTGTTTTAATTTTTCTTCTCCGGCGTAACCCCAAGCACAGCCAATAATCTTTTTACGATTAAGAAGATTCTCCAGCTCGTACACATCTGCTTTCGTGTCGGTGAAATAGTAAAGCTCCGTTACATCTACCTTCCATGCTTCTGCAATCATTTCAAGTTTTTCCTCTTTTGAATGATGATCTTCCATACCTAGAAAATGAGTATGCTTGAATTTTGCTTTTTTAATTGGCGCTTCGGAATAGATTTTTGAGCCCGCGCTCACGATGGCTACTTTTGCATTTTTGATTTTGCCAATTTCCTTAAGAAAATCAGTGAAAAGATCATACTCAAGTTTTGCAAGTTCTTTTGCAAATCGTGTAGACCAGTCTATGTGAATACTTTCGTCATATTTTTCTCCACGTGAATGCCAAGGCTTAGTTTCAAAGTATTTCTCTGCTTTCGCAACCGCATCTTTTAGGTCAGGACTATCCCCCATGTTTACTCGAGCATGAAGATGTGCCTCCCATGTATCACCAAGTACACCATCAAAGTCAAAGACTAAATATTTTGTTTCTTTCTTTTTTTGTTCACATGACGGACATTTTACATTGACCCACTTCTCAATTGCTGCAAGTGGACTCTCACCTGTTCCTGTCGGTTCGTAGTTTTTTACTTTTGGAAGTTTAACAGGAAGATCTTTCTCGGGAACAGGAACGATTCCACATTTATCACAGTGAATGACTGGAATTGGTTCACCCCAATAGCGCTGGCGTGAGAACACCCAGTCGCGGAGTTTGTATTTTGTGACAATCTTTCCACCGACGAATTCAACAATGTCTTTTTTTACTTCCTCAGAATTTTTTTCAGAAAATTTCCCTGAATTAATAAGAATTCCACTTTCAGCAAATACCCCCGCTTCTTTTTTGTTAAGTCCGGCGAGAATTGCTGGCATTTCGCTTACTGGCTTAAAAGAAGTTGAAATTGAATCAAAAGGCACCCATGCAATTTCATGTTTCTCCTTTTCTTTGCCACTTATTTCCTCGTGCTCATCGTTTTCTAGAATAAGTTCATAGACATGCATGTGGGCGTAGCGATTTTCATCTTTATGCTCCGCATACCACTCTGAGCGCATTTCAGATCCAATTTTTCTAATTGAAGAAAAGTTTTTGTACCCAGTCTCCTCAAAGACTTCTCTTTTTACAGCGTCCTCAAGACTTTCTCCATCCTCAGCGCCGCCAATGACAAATGTTTTCCATGGAAATTTTTTCCATACAATCTGAAGGACAGTGTTGTTTTTTGTATTTCTTACAATTCCTTGAACTACAACACGAGGAGCATGCCTTTTTCCTTCTCTAGGGGGTGTATTTATATCGACAAAATGTTCCGCTACAACTTGTCTTATTGGTAAATCAAATTTCTTTGCGAAATCATAATCTCGTTCGTCGTGTGCAGGAACAGCCATGATCGCTCCAGTGCCGTAGCCTGCAAGGACATAATCTGCAATAAACATCGGAATTTCTTCACCTGTTGCAGGATTAATAGCCTTAACACCTTTAAGCTCTACACCTGTTTTCTCTTTTCCAAGAGCTGTGCGTTCAATGTCAGATTTACCTTTTACATTTTCGATATATTTCTTTACCTCCTCTTTATTTTCGAGAACGTCATGCTTATCGTCAGTTGCGAGTGTGACCCAGAGATGTTCTGGTGAAAGAACGAGATACGTAGCACCAAAGATCGTATCAGGACGTGTTGTGAAAACAGGAATATGCGCGGCCTTTCCGTCTGGTCCGCGGTTCTCATTTACTTTTGGATCTTTTTTGAAATTAAGATAAAAATCAATTTCAGCGCCCTCACTTTTACCGATCCAATTTGCCTGTTGGAGTTTTACTGCTTCAGGCCACTCTGGAAGATCTTTGAGTCCTTCCAAAAGCTTTTCTGCATAGTCTGTGATCTTGAGATACCATTGGCGAAGCTCTTTCTTCTCTACTTCGCTACCACAGCGTTCACATTTACCATCAATCACTTCTTCATTAGCAAGACCTGTTTTATCTTTCGGGCACCAATTGATGAGTCCTGTCGCTTCATATGCAAGACCTGCTTTGAGAAACTCCAAGAAAATTTTTTGTGTCCATTTATAGTAGTCAGGATCTGTTGTGTTTATTTCTCTCGACCAATCAAAACCCGTTCCCCATGATGCAAGCTGCCTTTTTGCGTTTGCAATATTCTTTTTTGTTGAAACTTCTGGGTGAACTTTGTTTTTGATCGCGTAGTTTTCTGCAGGAAGACCAAAAGCATCCCAACCAATTGGATACATCGTGTTGTAGCCTTTGAGGCGCCAGTATTTTGCTGAGATATCTCCAGCCATGTAAGGTCTCATATGACCCATGTGAAGGCCGGCACCAGAGGGATAAGGAAATTCTACGAGTATGTATTTTTCCTTTGCGCCAGAGTCCTTTGTGACAAATGTTTTCTCCGATTGCCATTTCTTTTGCCACCTTCCTTCTATTTTTTTAGGATCGTATTTTTTCATGTAGAAAATAGTATGCCTTAAACTTTCAATTATTCCAAAATTCTCTTTTTCACATCAGTTGCAAGACATTCAATAAGTTTTGAATATCTTCTTTCATTTTTTTGATCACCTTTATACTCCCCTGTTTCAGCATCGATAAGGAGAGATTCCATCGGATACCCTGGCCAGAAATTTTTTGATTGCACGGTCTGCACAATATAGTCGTGTTGTTTTGATACCCATGTATTTGTACCTTTTTCGTCGGTATACGCGATGGCATAAAAGAAATTTGCTTTCGATTCCCCACCGACACTGTCTAGAAATTTCTTGAAAAATTCTACAACTTCCTCATCTGTTGCTCTCGGGCTTTCTGGATTGGCTTCTTTTCGCATGTGCACGATAAATCCATTGTCTTTCGGCCATTTTTCTACCCAAAAAATATTATCTGTGGCAATCGTTGGAATTCCTGAAGCTTTGAAATAAAATTCTGACTTTAATTTCGCATTTTCTTCAAAGTCTGGGCCTTCTACGAGAGTTGAATCATCAATTGCAGATATATCATTTAGATTTACAAATTCAACGTCTGGAATTTCTGGCATGCATTCTTTTACCATGCGAAATTTTGCATCATTTCGCGTACCAATAAGAATCTTTCGCATGATTTTATTGATTTTGAATGCCTTTGCTATATACCGGATATCTTTCTGGATCTATTGTTCGTGCGAAGCATGTGTGTCCGGCAGAATGGTTCCAATTTTCATTGAGAGATCCTTGTGGAACTATCGGTGACGAGAATTTTGATGATGAATCTGTTGCAAATGTAGCGCAGAGTGAGAATGTGAGTGCTCCTGTCTTCTGATACTCATACGCTGCACCTGTGTTTGGATCAACTGGAATTGTATTTCCCGAAATTGGATCTTTTACTTCATCAAGTGTGCCCGGAAGTCTGCCTTTCTGCTGATAGAAATCAACAATTTGCCACTGAATAGTCGAAAGATCACTCTGACGTGTCGCATCTTGACTCTGATTTCGTACAGTCGTAGGTGATCCAATGTAGAAAAATCCTCCAATAATAGAGAGAGCGACAATGGCTGATACAACATAGCCAAAGATTGTTGCTTTCTTCTGGTTTGCGTTCCAATATCCCGAAATATCTTTAAGATAAAATACGAAGATTGCGCTGCAGACTACGAATACTGCGAGAACTTTAAGAATAAATGATGCTGTGATGTCTTCACCGTTGAGAAATGTATTAATGAGGACGATAAGATCTGTTGCTACTGCAGCTCCAGTGAGGAAAAGTGTGAGGAAAAGAAGCCATTTGCGAACTTTATTCTCCCCTGACATTGAAATAGAGTTTTTTCGATAGATTCTTGAAAGCCAGATGAAAAGCGGAAAGATTACAATAAGAGATGAGATCGCGAGACGCATACCGCCAGAATAGAGATCCTCTGGATAGTATGAGTAAGGATTGTTTTGTGGAAACGCTGCATTGATGAGATCAAAAATAAAAGAGAGAAAGCTTATTGTTGAAATGTAGAGTGTGGCGATAATGCCAAGCTGAAGGAAAAAATTTTTTGGTGCAGATGTTGTTTCCATGGAAAAGTATTACTTTGTAATAGAAAAATAATACCTTAAAAAGGACTAATTGTCTGTATCTATCAAATATTTCTGTATATTCGCCTGGTGCTCTTCGTATGTGTCGGCGCAGTGTGTTACATGATTTTTATCATGAAGATAATAAAGACATGTTGTTGAAGCTGGGTTGAGCACGGCAGCAATCGCAGGAATACCTGGGTTTGAGATCGGATGCGGAGGCAGACCTTTATTTATATATGTATTGTATGGTGAATCTATCTTCTTCTCGGCTGTTGTAATAGGCGCCCAATAGCCATTTCCTACATCTCCGCGTGCATATTGGAGTGTTGCATCAACATCAAGTGCCATACCCTGCTCAAGTCTGTTCCAGAGGATGCCAGCGATGAGTGCTGTGTCGGCATCATTTGCTGCTTCACGCTGCACGATTGATGCGAGAGTGAGTCCTGTCGTCCATTTTATATTTTGCGCATTAAATTGCGGCAGAAATGGAGCGAATTTTTCATTAAACTTTGCGATAAGGCGATTAGTGACATCTGCTGGAGTTTCATCAACTGGAATAAGATATGTATCGGGAAAATAAACACCCTCTGTGTAATCAGATTTTGCAGTTGTCGCTGCGAGAAATGCAGAACGCTCAGATGTGCTCCAGTTTAATTTTTTCTTAAGAAGGTCTGCTATTTCTTCTTTGCGAAGTCCTTCAGGAATAAGGACCCATACCATGTATGGTTTACCAGAAAGCACTGTCACGAGCTGTGACACATTCATGTCTTTAGAAATTTTGTATGCACCTGCAGTAAAATTTTTTCCCTTTGCTGCATTTATAAATGTATCTGCACTTTGAATATATTGGCCAGTCTGAAGATTTGCAGCGATTGCGTCAGATGTAGTCGCATCAAGCTCAATCGTGAATTGATCTGTTCCTGCTGGAAGCGGCGTGGTAGTAGTTGCCGGACTTTTTACAACTGGAAGCGATGGTTGCGTGACAGGCGCCGCACTTTTTACTGGCTCGGTAGTTGTCGAAGATGTTGAAGATGCAGTTTGGGCTGGTGTTTCTGTCATCGATCCAAGTGATGGCTGTGCTGGAGTAGAAAAATGGATGTAGAGAAAATATCCAAGTGCAATAAGAATCACAGAAATAAAAATAGCCACAATTTTTCCGCGAGTATTTAAAAACATGTATTTATTATAACAAAAAAATTGCCGCATATTGTGCGGCGTTAGTTTGTCTCAGGGGTGCGGGTCGGCGGCGGAACTTGACCCTTTGTTTGCTCTGCGTTTGTTTGATTGTTAATCGTGATATTAAACGCAGTGAGATTATGGTATATAAGATCGCCAATCGCGTCTGGTACAAGGCAGCCGTGACCACTTAGGGATCACTGCAAGGATCTCCAATCACGACCAAATCCCACTGGTAGAGCCACTCTTGAGCAATCTCGAGTGGTTTTCCTTTTGTCTAGACTTTAAACTCTATTAGGATGCCATCTTTTGATCTTTAGTTTTGAGCCATAGTTCTTCAAATTCTTCCTTTGAAATTTCTGTAATATCGAATTCTGGTTCAGTGCCAAGTTTTACCAAATCAGGCCATGGTTCTGTTCCCAGCCTAGATCCATTAATTTCATTATTATGATCAGCAAATCCATAATGGTTATCTTTGAAGATTTCAACTTTTCGATGTTCCCATCTGTTATCGTCAATCTCACTATAGATAAGAATTGGATCTTCAGAGTTATTATGATGCCATTTTGCTAAGATATATTTCATATTGTTTTTCCTAGACCTTAAACTCAATCACGTCACCATCTTTGACGATATATTCCTTTCCTTCTGTGCGTACTGCACCTTTTTCTCGAGCTCCTGCATATCCTCCGGCAGCGAGTAGATCGCTTGAAGCGACAACTTCTGCACGAATAAATTTATCTTTGAAATCTGTGTGGATTGCTGTGCCGGCCATTGGTGCTGCCCATCCTTTTTCTATCGTCCATGCACGAGTTTCATCCTCTCCTGTTGTGAAATATGTAATAAGGCCCAAAAGTTCATAGGATTTCTTGATGAGATTATCGATACCATCATCTTTTCCTCCAAGTTCCTTTCGAAATTCTGCTTTCTCAGCTCCTTCCATGTCTTTAAGCTCGTGTTCAAGTCCTGCATCAATGACAACATATCCCGCTCCAGAATTTTTTATGAAATCCATGAGTTTTACATAGCGTTCGTCATTTGTATCATCGAGATTTGTCGCTCCAGATTTTTTGTTGAGCACGTACATGATCGGCTTCAATGTAAGAAGTGCGAGACTTTTGATGATTTCTTTTTCTTCAGGCAAAAGTTCCGCAGATTGAGCAAGTTTTCCATCTTTGAGAACTTTTTGAAGGCGCTCAAGAATTTCTTTTTCTTTGAGGACACCTTTATCTCCCCTTTTTGCATCTTTTTCTGCAGAGCCGAGACGTTTTTCTACAGTCTGGAGGTCAGATTGCACGAGTTCCATATTGATGATTTCAATATCAAACAAAGGATCTACTTTTCCTGCAACATGAATAATGTCTTCGTCTTCAAAAATACGCACAACTTCTGCGATTGCATTTACTTCGCGAATATTTGAGAGAAATTTGTTACCAAGTCCTTCACCTTCCGATGCGCCTTTCACAAGACCGGCAATATCAACAAATTCAACAACGGCTGGAATTGTCTTTGCAGAATTTGAGAGTTTTGAAAGCTGCCAGAGTCGCTCGTCTGGTACAGGGACGATCCCAACAGATGGATTGATCGTACAAAAAGGATAGTTTTCTGCCGGGACAGATTTTTTCGTCAAAGCATTAAAAAGCGTCGATTTGCCGACGTTTGGGAGTCCAACGATGCCGATTGATAAGTTCATGGTCTGTACAATATAGCAGAAAGATGATTAATTTGAAGCGATATGAACTTTCTTATCGTGCTGCAAAGACCTGTTCTGGGAACTCAGCGCTTCATTGTGGAGGCACCAGAAGGTACTTACTGTCCTAGTTTTCTGAACCTTTCTGAGCTCCTATTCAATGGAGTGCCAGTTTCTTCCGTTCAAACGGCCTCAAACGATATTGAGGATGTGATAGCGAATAATCCTCGTTGGAATCCGGAGGTATCGACAGTAGTTCGTCGTGGTACATTTGGTGAAATTTCGAGTCTTTATCACGTCGTTGGGCTCCGATCTTGATCCAGGTCAGACCATTAAAAGAGACCCGACTGTTAGTCTGGTCTCAATTTTTATCTAAAATTATTTCATCACATCCTTAAGATCTCCTTCGTACTTTTTTACGACAGACATGATGGCATCCATCTGGCTCATGCCGCTTTTCATTTTTTCTTGCGCCTCTTCTGCGATTTTTTTAAAGAGATCTGGATTTTTCTCAAGCATTGCAAAAAATTTCTCCTGATCTGCCTGAGGTACATCTTTCATCTTTGAAGCGAGTAGTTTTTTCATTAAAAAATTTCCGAACATATATTTGAATTATTTTCTTATCATCTTGCTGACTTGTGCGACAAGTATAGGATAAAAATTCACAATCTAAAAGCTGGGCATACTTTCCTTTTTCTATTACAATGTTTCTACATGATCAAACGAATCCTGGTCGCATTTCTACTTATCTTTGGTGCTCTCTTTACGGCGAGTCTTTTTGATACGAATCAGCATGCAAACGCTGGTGCTACTGTTCTTGATGCGCTCGATAATCTCACTCATCCAGAATTTTACATGGCACTCGCAAACCCAACAGTGGCATATGTAAAAGTCACACCAGGAATGCGCAAAGAGCAGATTGCTGCTGCAGTGGAAAATCGCTTGAAATGGTCGAGTACCGACACGAAGGATTTTCTTGGTGAAGCAGATAATGGAAGTGTTACTCCAGTTGAAGGAAAATATTTCCCCGACGTCTATCTCGTCTCAAAAGATATTTCTGGAGAAGATCTCAAAGTTGCGATGTTTGATCGTTTTAGTGATAAGACAAAAGACATCAAAGGATCTCTCGCAAAAAATAAAATTAATCTCGATACCGCTGTCACTATTGCATCAATCATTCAGCGAGAGGCTGGAAAAACAGATATGAAGCTCATTTCAGGTGTGATCTGGAACAGACTTTTTAACGGTATGAGCCTTCAGATGGACGCTACTGTACAGTACGCGAAAGGAAATGAAGATAATGGTTGGTGGCCAGTCGTTAAAGCAAGCGATATTAAAACAATCGATTCACCTTACAATACATATCTCAATAAAGGACTTCCTCCAGGACCAATTGCAAATCCATCTCTCGCTGCACTTCAAGCTGCACTCTCACCACAAAAGACTTCTTGCCTTTACTACTTCCACAAAAACGGCGTGATCTACTGCTCAAATACATACGCAGAGCATGAAGCAAAGATCAAAAAATATCTTCAGTCGTAAATTAGCCCGAACTTCCCTTTTATTGTAGTATCTCCCCATGACTTACGACGTAAAAAATATTGAACTTGCTCCCGAGGGCAAGAAAAAAATCGAATGGGCTGCAAAAGATATGCCTGTGCTTGCTACTGTTGCAAAAGATTTTGAAACAAGAAGACCATTTACTGGTGTCACTCTTGCTGCGTGTCTTCATGTGACAGCGGAGACAGCAAATCTCGTTATTACTCTCAAAAAAGGCGGTGCCGAGGTTTTTCTTTGCGCATCAAATCCTCTTTCAACTCAAGATGATGTTGCTGCTTCCCTTGCGAAAGACTTTGGAATTAATGTTTTCGCTATCAAAGGTGAGGACAATGCAACATATTTCAAACATATCAATGCAGTTCTCGATGCAAAGCCTCAGATCGTAATGGATGACGGTGCAGATCTCGTATCAGAGCTTCATAAAAATCGTCCTGATCAGATCAAGGATATTTTTGGTTCGACAGAAGAGACAACGACAGGTGTCATCCGCCTTGAAGCTCTCGCAAAATCAGGAAACCTCAAATTCCCAGTCGTCGGTGTGAACGAATCAAAGACGAAACATATGTTTGATAATCGTTACGGAACAGGACAATCAACTCTCGATGGCATCATCCGCGCCACTAACAGACTTCTTGCTGGACAGACTTTTGTTGTTGCTGGTTTTGGCTGGTGCGGTAAAGGTCTTGCGATGCGAGCTCGTGGTATGGGAGCGCATGTTGTTGTGACTGAGATCGATCCTGTAAAAGCACTCGAGGCTAATATGGAAGGATTTGAAGTGCTTCCAATGCTTGAGGCTGCAAAGAAAGCAGACTTTATCTGTACCGTGACAGGAAATAAAAATGTTATCGACGAAAAGCATTTCGAAGTGATGAAAGACGGCGCTGTGATCTCAAACTCAGGACACTTTGATGCAGAAATAAATCTCCCGGCACTCAAAAAGCTTTCTAAAAATATTTCTATGGCGCGCCCATACAATGAAGAATACGAACTCGCCGACGGACGAAAGATTTATGTTCTTGCAGAAGGCCGTCTTGTAAATCTTGGCTCTGCTGAAGGACATCCATCAAGTGTTATGGATATGAGCTTTGCAAACCAAAGCTTCGCAGCTGAATATATTTTGGAAAACTACAAGACTCTCGAGAAAAAAGTACATACACTTCCGACGGATATTGATGATAAGATCGCATCACTCAAACTTGAAGCGCTTGGAATTGCAATTGATGTACTCACACCAGAGCAGAAAAAATATCTCGAAAGCTGGGAGGAAGGAACGAATTAATAGTCATAAAAGTAAAGTGAATAGAGAGAGTTTTGAATTCAATAAGGAATCTAAACAAGAGAATCTTTATAATTTTCCAGAAATGGAAAGTTTAGAGAATGGAATTCAAAAACTTGTGGAGGAATTAAAAGAAAATTTTGATTCGCACAAATATGATTTAATCATTAGTGATGATCTAAGCGGAAGATTACTATCCCTTGTTGTCAAAAAAATTTTAGATAAAGTACCCGGGTCAGCAAAGAAAGTTCCCGTAAGCTTTATTCTTGGAGGTAAATATGTTGGTAATCATGATGAAGATGGTGAAGCTGGATCAATACTAAAGGAAGCTTTGGCAGAAAAGGTAATTGATCATAAAAATTTACTTATAGTCACTGAATATATAAAAGACGCCACAACAATAGGCCGTTTGATCACTAGTCTATACAGGATTGAGGACGAAAATGGATTAAAGTTTTCAATTGATGTTGCTGCATTAGGAGTAAATGAAGCAACTGTTCAATTTGCTGAGAGGCTGGTATGGCCAGGAAAATTCTTTTTCGGTGGATATTCAGAGCCACGTTTTTTAACAGAGGATTCACATAAATCAGTTTTAGGAGTTACAACTGATGATCAAAATTTTGATATTACACCGATTGTAGATACAAATGCTGAATCTGATGAAATTCAAAAAATAAGAGGAGACGTGAATTTAATTTCTGAGAAAATATATAAAAGGGTTTGGGAGAAAGAAATAAAATAGTATATGAAAAAGAAATCTGAAATACTTGTTTACGGCTCAGTGTCGATTGATATTCTTTTTGATCTCATTGGAAATGTGAAGAATCACATCAATCTCAAAAATGGAATTTTAGGCACACAGAATTTCATGTTCACAGCTTCTGAAAAAGAAGAGTATTTTGGTGGTACCGGTGGAAATATTTCATATGGGCTCGGAAATCTCGGCCAGAGTCCCCTTCTCTTTTCCGCTGCCGGAAAAGATTTTGAAACATATTTTAAAAAACACTTAGAAAATAATGGCGTGAATCTTCGTGTCTATGAAGATAAAAAAGGTTACACAGCAGTTTTTTATGCGATGGCAGATGATGAGAGACAACAAATCGGAATTTTTCAGCCAGGAGTATATATAAAGAATGTAGAAAACGTTCCGCTTTCTTCTACTCTTTCAAAAAAAGAAATGTCTGATATCAAGATCGCGATTTTCTCTGCGGGTACTGGAAAAAGTATGACGATGCACATGGAAGAATTTCGAAAACAAAATAAAACCGCAAAAATAATCTTTGATCCAGGGCAAACTCTGATGGCAACATTCAACAAAAGCCAACTTGAAAAATGTCTCAAGCTTGCAAATGTTGTTATTGGAAATGAAACAGAAATTTTCCAAATAAAATCTCACTTTGGACTGACATTTGAAAAAATATTTAATTTTGGTGTAACAGAGATCATCGAAACTCTAGGTGAGAATGGAAGTATTCTCCATACGCAAAGTGGCAGGACAAAAATTGATGTAGTAAAAGCAAAAAAAGTTGTAGATACAACAGGTGCCGGCGATGCGTACCGTGCAGGACTTATCTTCGGTCTTCAAAAGGGTTTAACGATGCCTGAAGCGATGAAAATCGGGGCAAAATTGGGCTCACTCTGTGTCTCTTATCAAGGCGGTCAAACATATTCTCTTCCAAAAAACCTTTTAAAATAAGGTTTATTTGACTTTTTGCTATTTTTGTGCTAATGTAGAGATTAGCCGCTCTTTGACGTTGCAGATTTGCACGCCTATTCGAAGAGTCTGTGGCAACAGAACACATCTATGATTAAGTCATCTCAGTTCAAACTGATCCAGAGTCTCCGTATCCTCAACGGTGGCATCATGAGCATCACTGACTGCCCTTTCGTCGTAACGACGGGCACCAAAGGGCTCGAGAAGCACTTGCGGAGTGGTAAAGGAACGGAATTCCTGACCATAAAGGCGATCGAAAAAGTGTCGCACGAAGTCGCACGTGCTATCGTGCGGAAAACGAGTGTGCCGCTCTCGCGCTGGGAGAAAGCTGAGCGCGTCGCGATTCGCACATACGCAGCGACAGCGCTCACGACGCTTCTTCAAGAAGCGCTCAAGAAATATACTGGCGCCATGGGGCCGGCGACGATCGAGGCAAGCGGATTCCCGGAACCGCTTCTCTCGGCGGTCGCTTCGGTCCTCTGTGAAGCCTTCGGGCAGACACAGGTGCGCGACACTCTTGAAAATCTCCTGCCAGATAAGGGATTCGAATTCGAATTCCGCGGCAACAGCATGATGGTGTACTCACTCTATAAGGAGACACCTCAGAGTGCGACATATTCGCGCTTAGCTGTATGGGAAAAAGAGCCTGCTCGCGCCGCCGCCTAAGCAAAAACCTGCAACAAAAAAACACATCTCGTTCAATCGCAAGATTGAACGAGAATTTTTTATTGAAGATAGTTATTTAAAAGATTGCGAAAGAATTTTAAGAAGCGCTACTGCTGCTTCGATTCCTTTGTTATTCGCGCCAGTTGAGCGAATTTGTGCTTGCTCGAGATTGTTTACTGTAAGAATTGCATTTGAGATCGGTAAATTTTCAGAAAGCATGACATTCATGACGCCACGATTTGCTTCGTTTGCGATATAAACATAATGATCTGTATCTCCGCGAATGACGCAGCCGATTGCAATGATGCCGTCGATTTTTTTATTGCCTTTCATTTTTGCAGCACGAAGACAAGCAATCGGAATTTCAAACCCTCCTGGTACATGAATGATTTCAATATTTTTTTCGAGAATTCCTTTTACCTTTAATTCTTCCACTGCAGCGTCACGCATAAGAAAAGTGATGTCGCTATTGAATTCTGCGACGACAATAGCAATGCGAAGTTTTTTCGCGTTTTTTACCTCAAATTTTTTTGTAGATGTATTATTTTGTCTTTGCATACTTTGCGATTATGTCTGTTTCAAGATTCACCTTATCACCTGCTACGAGTTTGCCAAGTGTTGTGTGCGAAAGCGTATATGGAATAAGCGATACTTCAAAAAAAGAACTTCCTTTTTTTGAAACGGTAAGACTTACTCCGTCGATTGCGATAGATCCTTTATATATAACGTATTTCAAGATATTTTTTGGAGCGGAAATTGTGATAACGGAATTTCCTGCACCGTGACTGACTTTTTTTACCACGCCAACATCTTCAACATGTCCGTACACGATATGTCCATCAAATGGCTCGCCAGCTTTGAGTGATCTTTCAAGATTTACTTCGGCACCAACTGTGAAATTTTTTGCTGTCGTGATATCAAGCGTTTCTTTCATATACTCAACATCAAAAACATTTTTCTTCGATGATATGACTGTCGAACATATACCAGAAACAGAAACGCTTTCACCGTCTATAAACTTCCACGCACTTGGTGCGCTAATAGAAACAGATTTCAGATTTTTTTGATCTGAAATTTTAGTAACTTTTCCTATTCCTTTGATGATTCCGGTAAACATTTAACTTTGCGGTTTTTTCTGTTCTACGGGCGCTGGCTCTGGAATTGCTTTGATTTTCTCAATATCAGCACGGATCATTTCTTTAAGTTTCTCAATATCTTGTACTTCAGCATCTTCGCGAATCTTTTCACCTACAGTGACAGCAATTTTTTTTCCATAGAGATCTCCATTAAATGAAAGAAGATGTGCCTCAAGTATTGTCTGATTCTTTCGGCTCACATACACAGCGGCTTTATATTTTCGATTGCTCGAATCGAGTTCAACAACTCCTGCATAAATACCTTCAAATACTCCAGGCGCTACTCTTATATTTGCAGTTGGAAAACCAATAGCTCTCCCCTGCTTTTTTCCTTCGATGACTTTTCCAGCGATTTTCATGAAGACAATATAGCAAAATATTGCGATGAACGCTCTTATTTAGTAGACTCTCTGAAGTGGAAAACAACACACAAGAAGAAAAACAGCAAAAGAAGGAAGATGAAAACAACGCTCTCACTACTGCAGAGCTTGTGTCATTTGCGACAGAAATCGGTTATACAGTAGCGGTACCGCTCATTATTCTTCTTGTTGCGGGACGAGTCATCGATAAAAACTTCGGCACAGCGCCGCTTTTTCTTATCATCGGTCTCCTTCTCTCAATAATTTCCACAGGAATCATCATCTACAAAAAAGTTAAGAAATTCACGAATTTTTAATATGCATATTTCAATCACAGCAGAACCAGTTTTTACAATTGCCGGATTTGTGGTCACAAACAGTCTTCTTACAGAGTGGATCGCTGTTCTCGTGCTCATTGTGCTCGCATTCTTTGTAAAAAAAGCTATCAAGCCAGTACCAGGGCGCTTTCAGTCACTTATGGAGATCATTTTGGAGAAACTCATTGATTTCCTTGCGGTTTTTGCAGGAGATAGAGAGACAGTAAAGAAATTCCTTCCTCTTGTTGGTACGATCTTCTTCTTTATCCTTGCGTCAAACTGGATCGGTATTTTGCCTGGAGTTGAGACGATTGGTTTTCATGAAATGGAGGCTGGTAAAGAAATTTTTGTACCACTTTTTCGAACCGCAAACTCTGACCTCAACATGACACTCGCTCTCGCTCTTATTCTTGTCATCGCAACGCATGTTGTTGGTGTAAAAGAGATCGGCGTGAAGCATCACTCTGGAAAATTCCTCGTAAACCCTTTCAAGAGCCCGATCGGCTTTTTTGTAGGTTTTCTTGAGCTTATCGGAGAGATTTCTCGCGTCATTTCGCTTACTTTCCGACTTTTCGGAAACATCTTTGCCGGAAGCGTACTTATGCTCATCATTTCTTTCCTTGCCCCATACATTGTTCCTCTTCCATTCATGGGTCTTGAGATCTTCGTAGGTTTCATTCAAGCTCTCGTATTTACAGTGCTCGCTATGATGTTTCTTTCAAGCTCTGCAAAGATGCACGAAGAGGCACATTAGAAGCTCCTTTCCCCTCGAACTCTCTCTTGAATTCTTGGGCTTTATATACTACAATTGCGCCACAAACCTTAATTAGAAAGGGTATTTAATAGTAGTAATAATTTACAAAAATGGAACTTAAACAAATTGCAGCCGCACTCTCAATCGCTCTCGGAGCTTTTGGCCCAGGTATCGGTATCGGACTTCTCGCTTCAAAAGCTATGGAAGCTATCGGACGAAACCCAGAATCTGCTTCAAAGGTACAGTCAGCGATGATCCTCGCTATTGCCTTCACTGAAGCTATCGCGGTGTATGCTCTCGTTGTTGCCCTTATTATTCTCTTCGTCTAAATACTTAGGCGATTTCTCTCTAAGAAATCTGAAATAAATGGAAACTCTCTTTTCATCACTTGGTATCGAGTGGAAAATGCTTTTGGCGCAGGTTATTAACTTCGCTATTCTTGCATTCGTACTTACAAAGCTTGTATACAAGCCACTCATTGGCGCACTTGAAGAAAGAGAAGCTACTGTAAAAAAGATTTCTGAAAATAATTCTTCTGCTGAAAATCTTTTGGAGGAAGCTCGAACAAAACAGGAAGAAATTCTTCGTGATGCACGTGCGTCAACTCAAAAAATGATGAAGCAGAGTGAAGATGCAGCAGAAGCTCGCGCAAAAACAATTCTCGATGCTGCGCGAAAGGATGCAGAGAAAATTATTGCTGACGGTGCAAAAAAACTTGATGAAGAACAGAAGAAATTCTACTCAAATCTCAAAGCAGAACTCGCAGGACTAGTGAGCGCTGGTATTGAAAGCACAGTCGGTAAATACATTACTAAAGATGCAGAAGCAAAGCTTAAAGACGAAGCTCTCGCTAAAGCACTTACCCTCAAGAAATAAATGGCTTTCTCTTCTAAAAAAATTGGAGAGAAGCTCGGCACACTTGCCGCAGAACATCCTCACCTTGTAGTGGATTCTGCTCGAGATATTGCTAAATTTATCGTTTCAAGCGGTAAAACAAGCAAAATAAACGATATAATTCGCCATTTTAAGTCTGCTTACAACAGAAAGACTGATACTGTTGATCTCACTATCACTGCCGCTCACGAGGATCATATTCCAAAGATTACTGAGATTGCTGGCAAAAAAGCAGATGTGAAAGTAGTTGTTGACCCAACCCTTATTGGTGGGATCAAGATCGAAACAGAAGATTATGAAATTGATTCGTCAATTCAAGGAAAACTTCGAAAATTAAAAACAGTCGCCAAATAAACGCCCAGTTTACATTCGTTATAAATAATTTATCAATAATTAATCGCCCACATGAAAGATTCAATCATCGAAGCACTCAAAAAAGAAATTTCTTCACTTAAGACCGACGCTCATATTGAGCATGTTGGAAACGTTGCACGCGTCGCAGACGGTGTTGCAATCGTACACGGACTCTCAAAAGCTCAGTATTCTGAAATGCTCGAGTTTGAATCAAAGACAGGAGAAAAGGTTTTGGGCGTGGTGCTTAACCTCGAAGAGGATCAGCTCGGTGCGATCGTTTTGGGCGACGACAAACTCCTTGCTGAAGGCGACAAAGTAAAAACTACAGGGCGAATTCTTTCTATTGCAGTAAACGACGAAGTAATTGGTCGTGTGCTTAATGGTCTTGGTGAACCAAAGGATGGTAAGGCTCCTATTGATGCAAAGACTGCGAAGATCTACCCGCTAGAGAAAATTGCTCCGGGTGTTATCACACGAAAATCTGTAAACGTACCACTTCACACTGGTATCAAGGCGATTGATGCGATGATCCCTATTGGACGCGGACAGCGACAGCTTATTATTGGTGACCGACAGATTGGAAAGACTGCAATCGCGATCGACACGATCATTCACCAGAAGAACGAAAAGAAATTCGGCACACCAATTTGCGTGTACGTTGCTATTGGTCAGAAGGAATCAAAGATCGCTCAGATCGTAGAAAAACTCACACAGTCTGGAGCTATGGAGTACACAATTGTGGTTTCTGCCGCAGCGTCTGACCCAGCTTCACTTCAGTACCTCGCACCTTTCACAGGTTGCGCAATCGCTGAATATTTCATGGATCAAGGAAAAGATGTACTTGTTGTGTACGATGATCTTTCAAAACACGCATGGGCATACCGACAGATCTCTCTCTTGCTCCGCCGACCACCAGGACGAGAAGCATACCCTGGAGACGTTTTCTATCTCCACTCTCGCCTTCTTGAACGAGCAGGACGCCTCGATAAAGCATTTGGCGGTGGTTCAATAACAGCGCTTCCAATGATCGAGACACAGCTTAACGACATCTCTGCATACATTCCAACAAACGTAATTTCAATTACTGACGGACAGATTTTCCTCGAACCAGAACTCTTCTACAAAGGTGTTCGCCCAGCGGTAAACGCCGGACTTTCAGTATCTCGAGTGGGTTCAACAGCTCAGACAAAAGCGATGAAGAAAGTTGCCGGAAAAATGCGACTCGACCTCGCGCAATTTCGTTCACTCGAAGCTTTTGCTCAGTTTGGATCTGATCTTGATGCGGCAACAAAGAAATCTATCGAACAGGGTCGCCGACTTACAGAGCTTCTCAAACAGGCTCAGTATGGAAGCCAGCCATTCGAAGAGCAGGTTATTGCAATCTTTGCTGTTACACAGGGACTTTTTGATGCCGTACCAGTAGCAAAAATTCGCGAAGCAGAGAAAGGGCTTATCCAATTTATCAAGGAACGACATCCAAATTTCCTTACGGAATTTGCTGACAAGGCAGAATTCACAGACGAATATCAGGCGAAGGTGAAGGAAATGACAACAGATTACGTAAACAATTATTTCCAGAAATAAATTTTTACACTACATGCCATCTTCACGCGCAATTAAAAACCGCATAAAGTCGACCAAAAACATCCAGCAGATCACAAAGGCGATGGAAGCGGTTTCAGCTGTGAAGATGCGAAAGAGCGAAGGCGCTGCTATCAAAGGCCGCCCTTTTGCTCTCCATGCTGTAAATATTTTGAAGAAAATCGATAAATCTCTTGGCGAAGATGCGCGGGAGCTGTCTCCCCTTTTTAAGAAAAGAGAAATCAAAAAAGCTCTTCTTGTCGTCGTTGCCTCAGACAAGGGTCTTGCCGGTGCCTTCAACAGCAACGTCATCAAGGCGGCGAACAATTTTGTGAAGCATTCAGCTCACCCACTTGATATTGTCGCTGTAGGAAAAAAATCAAAAGAATATTTTGAAAGAAATAAATTTTCTATCAACCGATCATTCGAGCTCATGGGAGACTATGCAACACTCGCCGAAATAAAACCTCTCTCAGAACATCTTATTTCTCTCTTTGAGAGTGGCACATACGATAAAGTTGATATTATCTACACAAACTTTATTTCCGCGCTCAAACAAGAAGTTGTCCATCGCCCACTTCTTCCACTTAACGCAGAGACACTTCGACAAGTTGTTGAAAATATCATTCCTTCATCTGGAAAATTTTCTGAAATGAAAGTCGATATGCTTGCGGAAGATAAAGACTACACATTTGAACCTTCACTTTCGGATATTGTGAAAAATCTCGTTCCTACTCTTGTTGAGATCGAGGTTTTTCACAGCATCCTTGAAGCAAACGCTTCTGAACATGCTGCTCGAATGGTCGCTATGAAAAATGCTTCGGAGAATGCGAAGGAACTTATCAAGACCTTTACAATCTCTTACAACAAAGCTCGCCAGGCTCAGATTACAAAAGAGCTTATCGAGATTGTTTCAGGAAAAGAGGCTTTGGCGGCTCAAGAAAGCTAACAGCAAAATTAAATTAATTATAAGTAAATTATTAATAAGTATTAAAAGTTATGGCACAGGCAAAAGGAAAAATTACACAGGTCATCGGTCCAGTTATCGATATTGAGTTCGGAGAGAAAGAAGTTCCAGCGGTATACAATGCGATTGAAGTAAAGAATGGCGATACAAAGCTTGTGCTTGAAGTTGCTGCTCACCTTGGTGACGGCAAAGTGCGAACTGTTTCGATGGGTCCTACAGACGGACTTGTTCGAGGTATGGAAGCACACGACACTGGCGCTCCTATCTCTGTGCCTGTCGGAAAGGAAATTCTCGGCCGAATGTTCAACCTCCTCGGTGAACCAATCGACGGAAAAGAAGACCTCCCTGCTAATACTGAAAAATGGCCTATCCACCGAGCTGCTCCAGCCTTTACAGAGCAATCTACAGAAGTAAAAATCTTTGAAACTGGTATTAAAGTTATCGACCTCATCTGTCCATTTATTAAAGGAGGAAAGATCGGACTTTTCGGAGGAGCTGGTGTAGGTAAAACAGTGCTTCTTCAGGAGCTTATTCGAAACGTGGCGACAGTACAGAAAGGATACTCTGTATTCGCCGGAGTTGGAGAGCGAACTCGTGAAGGAAACGACCTCTATCATGAGATGAAAGAATCAGGCGTGCTCGATAAAACAGCACTCGTATTCGGTCAGATGAACGAAGTGCCAGGAGCGCGACTTCGAGTGGCTCTCTCGGGTCTCACGATGACAGAATACTTCCGAGATACAGAAGGAAAAGACGTTCTCTTCTTCATCGACAACATTTTCCGATTCACACAGGCTGGTTCTGAGGTGTCTGCCCTTCTCGGACGAATGCCGTCAGCTGCTGGATATCAGCCAACACTTGCTAACGAAATGGGTGCCCTTCAAGAGCGAATTACTTCTACAAAGAAAGGATCTGTAACATCAGTACAGGCGATCTACGTGCCAGCCGACGACGTAACAGACCCAGCTCCAGCGACAACTTTCGCCCACCTTGACTCAACAATCGTGCTCTCACGACCACTTTCTGAACTTGGAATTTATCCTGCTGTGGATCCGCTCGACTCAAGCTCAACAGCTCTCGATCCAAACATTGTCGGAGAAGAGCACTACATGGTTGCCCGAGAAGTTCAGCGAATTCTTCAGCGATATAAGGACCTTCAGGACATCATTTCTATTCTTGGTATCGAAGAACTTTCAGCTGATGACCGAGTTCTCGTAGACCGAGCACGAAAGATCCAGCGATTCCTTTCTCAGCCATTCTTCGTTGCTGAAGCTTTCACAGGACGATCTGGAAAATTCGTAACACGAGCAGAAACTATCAAAGGCTTCAAAGAAATTGTTGCCGGAATGCATGACGACAAACCTGAAAGCGCATTCTATCTCGTTGGAGGAATTGATGAAGTTAAAGCATAAATCCAATGAAGCTTCTTGTTTATTCACTCGAAGGATCACTTTTTGAGGGCGATGTGGCTCAGGTCTCTTTGCCTGCAAAAGACGGAGAGATCACCATTCTTCCAGAACACATTCCGCTTATTACTATCCTTAAAAAAGGTCTTATAAAGATCGGTCACGGAAGTGACATGCGAGAGATTGAAATTCCAGGCGGATTTGCGGAAATTGATGGCGAAAAAGTAGTGGTGCTCGCAAACTAAAAAAATAACAAGACTTGCGGTCTTGCTAAGAAAGTTTGTCCTTCATATAAATACAAGAATGACTGATGTGAAGTGGCGCGGACTGTTTTGGCAGCACCATTTCTTTTGCGCTTAGGATACCGCCACCTTTTGGAATTTCTGATCCGCAGGCTTCTTTTGCAAGCTGATCTGTTTCCGCCTCCACCAAGTAGACATCTTTAAAAGCCGCGGTAGTACCCAATCCTGGCGTAAAGACCTCGACAACAAAGTACTTCATAGTAATGATTTATATAGTTGATCTGAATACTTGTCAATAAAATTTAAACGGGCTTCGGCCCGTTTTTTATATTTGCTTATAAAAATGGAAGTGCTATCGTTTTAGCTAGTTTATGAAACGCACACGCCAATTCCAGCCTGGGGACGGCACAGCATGGTCCGGAGCAGCGAGCTATCAAGCCCCTGATGAAGAACCACCTCATGCGCAAATGAGGTCTAGGGCCAAAAGAGATGCCGAAAAGCAACAAACCCTAAGTAAAGGTGGTAGGGTTCTGAAATGGATCACAGTCGGCATTTGTGTTCTTCTTGGACTCCTTCTTTGGGGCCTGTCAGAGTTACATTAAAGCGCTTTAAGCGCTATTTTTATCGTTCGTCAGGACTTAGGAGAATATCTTTATCATACGGAAGTCCATCTTTGACCCATACAAACCCACCAAATTCCCCTTCCTTTTTTATTTTTCCATTGCCAAAAAGTCGGAGCGTCTGTCTCGCCAATTTATATTCGTGAATTGATTCTTCAGTCCATCCTTTGTTTTCAGCGACTACCATATGTGAATGGAGTGCGCTTTGGAGGTTTCTTAAAGTGTGAATACCATGCTTGCTCGTTTCTGCAAACTCAGATTTCTTGAGTTCATTTAGATAATCGTTTTCTGTTGGCGGATCAAGTTCTTTAAACTGTTCCATTATCTATGAAATAAGTGTACCTTCAAAAGGTTTTTCTTGTATGAAATTATCAAGCTCAGAGAGATTTTCACCATTTATAATAGCAACCTCAATACCAGATTTCTCAGCTTCTTTTGAAGCGATCGGATCGAATGGGCTTGAAAGTCCTGGGATCCATTTTTTAGGAATTATTTTTCGATATTCTTTCCAAGAAATTGTCTTGAAATGTTTTGCATCAGGATTATGCCGAGGATCTTTATCATATACATGAGTGATATTTGAAAGATTTACTACCTTATTTGCTTTAAATCTTTTAGCGAGGAGTACTGCATCGTAGTCTGTAGACCATCCTGGTTTCCAGCCAGCTGCAATAAGAATTGGTTTTGTGAAAGATACTTTTTCATGCGGATCATGAACGATTCTTTCTTCTACTTTGTTTAGGAAAATTGTTCGTATGAGCTGTGCATTAAGTCTGGTCGAATGGATACCGAGCCAATCGATATCTGCCGCCTTAAGCTCTGTGATCTCTCTACCTGCCTCTTGATAATGTCTTGCTGTCTTTCCCCCACCGCAAATAATGATAAATCTTTTTCCTTTCTTTACTTCACCATCAATAAGTTTTTTAAATGAACGAACAAAATTAGTATCAATTTTTTCAGGCACAATGAGTGAACCGCCAACGGAGATGACAATCGGTGTTTGAGCTTTATTTTTAGCCATATTTTCTCTATTTTAGCACCTTTTTTGAGCGAAGTAAATCTGCGCTCACAGCCCCTTCTCGAATGAGAGTAAAGTCTTTTCCATCATATTCAATAATCGTGGAACTTATTTCCCCTCCACTTTCCCCTTCCATGTAAAAATCAACCATATCCTTAAAATATTCCTTCGCCTCAGATATATTTTTTGCCGGTGGAAAACCTTCGAGATTTGCACTCGGCGCTGTCAGTGGACCAGTTTCCTTAAGAATTTGAAGGAGATCTTCTTTTCTTGGTAGACGAAATGCAATTTTACCTGTGTCCCGATGAAGATATTTCCATTTCAAAAGTGCATTTTCTTGAATTGGAAGTATTACCGTCACCTCGCCCGGCCATACGGATTCCAAAGTTTCCTTCACATCATCTGTGATATCTACATCGAACTGTTTTAGCTCGTCTAGCGACGAAATAAGGACAATGAGCGGCTTATTAGGGTTCCTTCCTCTCACTGCATAAATTCTTTCAACTGTTTTTTCATCTAGAGCGGTACCCACAATGCCAAAAATGGTATCGGTTGGCATTACCCCGATACCATTTTGTTTTAAAATAGTTATTACTTCGGTCTCTTTCAAGCTAGATTTTAGTGCTTATCCTTTCCAGAAGCTGACACATCCACTTCGTATGAAGTATTCTGTGCCTCGAAGAAGTTTACAAGCTCGAGTACATCTGTTGCAGTCGACATCCATTTTGCTGGGTTTGTCACTTTGTAGTGAGATTCTAATCCGAGCTCTTCAAGTCGTCGATCGGCTACATACTGCACGTACTGGTTTACATATTCAGCGTTAAGTCCAAGAATTCCATTTGGGAAAAGGTCGATGTTGTAAGCAACTTCCTTATCAACTCCTTCAATGATGATGTTTCGGATCTCATTTGCAAATTCTTCAGTAAGAAGATCTTCGTTTTCTTCCAAAACATTATGAACAAGATTGATACCAAACTTGAGGTGAAGTGATTCATCACGGAGCACCCAGTTGATCATTGAACCGAAGTTTCGAAGCTGGTTTCGCTGTCTGAATGAGAGTGCCACCATAAATCCTGAGTAAAACCATACTCCTTCCATCACAATGTTTGTTGCGACAAGGTTTCGGATGAAGTCCTTCTTTCCCTCTGTTGTTGTGATATCAAGAGTATCTTCTGTCATTCTCTTAAGATACTTCATGATGAATTCTTCCTTCGCGACCATTGATGGTACTTCAAGGTGAATTCCGAAAACTTTTTCTCGGTCGAGCGGGAATGTTTCGAGTACGTATTCAAAAGATACGCAGTGGTTCGCTTCTTCCCACATTTGTTTTGCGAGATAGAGATGACACTCAGGAGATTTAAGGTATGGATAAACTCCAAGAGCGATTGATCGGTTTACGATGAGTTCTGCGGGGTTAAAGAACGCCATGAGAAATTTCACAGCATGTCTTTCATCTTCAGTCATCTTCTCCCAGTCTTCGAGGTCCTCCTTAAGAGCGATTTCGTGTGGAAACCATGTATTTCGCACAGCCTGATTATAGAGATCATAGGCCCACTGATAGCGAATTGGGTGCAAATTCATGTCTTCAGGAGAAGCTTTTCCGATGAGTGGCATATTTTTACTTACTTAACTGTATTAATGAGTTTGTCTATTTTATTGGCAACTATCGCATTGTGCAAGCTCTGCTGGGTCTGTTGGACATGTCTTATTTGCCGCGATAATGACTTTAGGTTTTGGTTTTGAAGCGACTGCAGCGAAGCCTACACCAGATCCTGTACGAATTGCTGAAACGGGCTCTGGAGCTGCTGCGACAGGTTCAGGTGCTCGGGGAGCTGCCTCTGGAATTGCTACCTGCTCCGGCTCAGATGTCATTGTCACAGGTGCAGACTCTGCCATAAGTTCTGATTCATCGACTGCTACAACTACTTCTTCTTTTTGAGTTGGTTTCTTAAGCGCTCCGAATCCAAGTTTGCCCATCTTCGTAGCTTTGTTTACCGAAACAGTTGATTGTTCTGCCGTGTGTCGTGGCTTCATGTGGAGGTAATATGTTGTCTTCACACCCTTCTCCCATGCTGTCATATAGATCTTCATTGTCTCGTCGATATCTCTCGTTTCAAGATACATGTTTCGTGAGATTCCCTGATCTACCCATTTCTGAGCGCGAGCAGCAACTTCAACGAAAGCATATGCAGATGTTGAGAATGAAGTCTTGTAGACACTCTTGATGTAGTCAGGAATTTCTTCGATAGCTGAAATGTCTCCCTGGTATTCAACAATAAGATCTTTTACTTTCTCCCAAAGACCGAGGTTTTTGAGATCATTTACGAGATTGTGGTTGATATCCATGTACTTTCCAGAAATCTTGTTTCGAGAGAATACCTGTGCGAAGCGTGGATCCATTCCAGGAGTTACAGCAGCAAGAAGTCCGATGTTTGCGTTTGGAGCAACAGCGAGAAGTGTCGCGTTTCGCATTCCCTTCTTTACCTTTGCGCGAAGCACATCCCAGTTGAGACCTTTGTGCTTGCTTTCTCGTGTCACAATAACCTTTGTTCCTCTTTCTTTCTCCATTTTATCGAGCGTGTCGAATGGAACATGTCCCTTTGACCACTCGCTACCTTCAAAGTGTTTGTAGCTTCCGCGCACAGCTGCGAGGTTTGCGCTTTCATCGATCGCCATATAGCTTACGAATTCAAAAATTCGATCAGTGAAATCATATGCAGGTGCGCTGTCATAAGGAAGTCCCATTTTTTCAAGACAATCCGCAAGACCCATCACACCAAGACCAACAGCTCGGTTCTCCTTATCGCTTTTTTCAGCTTCTGGTACAGGAAGAACGTTGATATCAATGAGGTTATCGAGCTGGCGGATAGCAAGGCGAACAGATTCTTCGAGTTTACCCCACTGAATTTCTTTGTTGTTGACGTGTGCTGCGAGGTTGAGAGATGCAAGGTTACATACAGCAATGTTCTCTTTGTCCTGTGGAAGACAGATTTCTGTACAGAGGTTGCTCATGTGAATTGTACCTGTGTTGTTGTTGAGCGCTCTGAGGTTGATTGTATCCTTCCATGTGATCCATGGGTGTGCTGTCGTCTGAAGAGATACGAGCATCTTTCGGAAAAGCTCTGTTGCAGGCATTTTTTTGAATGCGCGAAGCTTCTTTTCATCAGCCATCTTCACATACTCTGCATATCTTGCGCTGAAAGCATTTCCATAGAGCTCACAAAGGTCTGCCGTCTCAGCAGGATCAAACATGTACCATTCTTCGCCATTCTTTACGCGCTTCATAAATTCATCTGAGATGAAAGCAGCTGTGTTTGCAGTTCTCATTCGGATATAGTCGTCACCAGCATTGTGTTTCCAATCGATAAAATCTGGAAAATCGATGTGCCAGTTCTCCATATAGAAAGCAAGAGCACCTTTTTTCTTTCCTCCTCGCTGAATAGCTCGAATAGCAGTATCAATAATCTTTGCAAATGGCGTTGGACCTGTTGAAGTACCGTTGTTTGACTTGAGTGGCGAACCAGATGCGCGGAGTTTTGTTACAGATGCGCCGATTCCTCCAGATCCTTTTGAAAGAAGCATCACATCAGCAACAGACTTCGCAATGTGACTCATATCGTCGTGAATTTCGAGAAGGAAGCAGTTTGAGAGAGCTGGATGTGTCGTACCTGCGCCGAGGTTTGTTGAACCTCCTGCAATATACGCAAATTTCGACATTTTATTGTAGAACTTCTTTGCCCAGAGAGTTGGATTTTCTTCATTGAATGAAAGACCCATAGCAATTCGCATAAAGAAGAACTGTGGTGTCTCACGAGGGCTCTGATCCATGTTTTTGAGAGCGTAACGGTTGAGGAATGTTGAAAGGCCAGCATACTGGAAGAGATCGTCGCGGTCGATATCGAGTGTGCGAGCAAGCTCAACGAGATCAAACTTCGAAGCCATGCGTGGATCGAGCTTTCCATCCTCAATTCCCTTCTTTATATATGCAATAAAGGCTTCTTTGTGCTTTTCCTGTACATCATCATCGTTGTCCTTGTCGTAATCGCCCAAAATCTTTCGATAAATCGTCTTGAGAAGAAGTCTCGTTGCGACTTTATCGTATGTAATGTCGTCTTTAATATTCTGGAGTGCGGCGTTGATTGTAGCCTGGTCCATCTCTTCGGTTGTGATGCCATCGTAGAGAGTAAGTCTCGTCTCTGTGGCAATCTGCGTCACCATTGAGATAGGATCCATGAGGCCTTTGCAGGCTCTTTCGATCGAGCGGTTAATTTTGTCAGCATTGAATGGCACTCGTGTACCGTTCTGCTTTGTTATGAAGATCTCCATTTGTTTTCGACTGTTTAAAAATAACTTTTTATTAATTTTTGCTATCAACGCCGCGTTGTTAGCCAAGATATTCTACTCCTAAATGATGCACTCGGACATGGGGATAATCACCTTTTTCCCATCAAAAAAACATTTACTTCCACTTGTCATCACCCGTCTCAAATGAGCTACTACTGGAGCCGTTATTTAAGATAATTTTATCAGTTTTTCAAAAGAAAATGATAATGAAATTAAAAAAATAAATTGTGGAGAAGTTGAAGAGATATTGATGAGTTTTAATCTCAAAAAACGCTTAAAATTATTACTGCGGATCAAAAATTGATGGAGAAAATTTCTTTCCAGAGAGAATTTCTGCTATCTTCCATCCACCATATATAGACGGCAAGATGCCAACGCCGTTACAACCAAGATTGTAGAGAAGAATTTCATTTTGTGGCTCTTCACCGATGAGCCTTAGCATGTTTTTTGTATAGCCCATCAGTCCATGCCAGAAAAAAGCTTTCTCGAACTTCTTCTCTTCTTTTTCACCATATGTTTCTTTGATGAAGTTCTCGATTTTCTCTTTTGCATCCTCGGGATATGCATAATCACGAATGTAATGCTTCCTATCTTCAAGATTTATTTCGGGACCACCCACACATGTCAGTGTTGAGAAGCCGCTTGTACCAAAATCATACTGTCTTCGAGTCACATAAAAGTATGGTTCCTTCGGGTTTTTTGAATAGGCGCAGTTGAATGGGAATTTTTCAGACTTACTTACCGTTGCGCCCATATATCCAATCACTCCACTTACTTCTTTGTGAAATTTTTTATCGATACCAAGTCCACTCCGATCAAAGATCTCAATATTTTCAAATCCATTTGTACAAAGCACCACTTTCTTTGCAATGATCTCATGCATTCCTGCATCAAGCAGCGCAAAATTTTCTTTAAGCACCACTTTACCTATCGGTGTATATTCAAAAAATTTAAATCGATCGGGATATTTTTTTAAAAGATACTGCCCTACTCCTTCAGAAAATGCAGCCGAGTTCACACAGCCGATCGAATCAATAGAAAGAGCTACATACTCGTCATCATGTGTATCAGCTCGTTCAAGAATTTCTTTTTGTGACACCACCTTAAATGCTCCAGGAAATTTTTTCTTTGCTTCATCGAGCCATGGGCAATTATCCGCGATCCAAAAATCTTTTTCTTCTGGCAAAAGCCCACCTTTCTGCACCAAATAGTTTCTTTCAAGGTGCTCAAAGGCATATTCCTTCGTTGCGAATGCAAAACTTCCCGAAAATCGTGTGAAAGGGATGGTAAGTCCTGCTTTTGTGTACATATCCTCTATCAAAGTCCAGCCAGTTTCAATCGATTTCTGCCCGTCACAAGCCATTTCGAGGCCAAATTCATCAACAATGCTTTTAAAAGGCCGCTCCATATACGCGAGTACCTGTCCCGCATTATGTCCTGTCGCTCCGTGAGCAAGTTTATAGCCCTCAGCGAGAATGACGCTCTTTTTAGTATTCTCCAATATAAAAAAAGCGGTAGAAATACCAGCAATACCGGCGCCAATGATAGCAATATCCGCCGACTCATCGCGCTTCAATGTTTCGGATTTCCTATCTGTTTTTAGTTCAAAGATCCAGGGAGAATTATTGTTGTGCATCTAAATAGTGAATTGTGTTTATTCAAATTTCCGATCGAGAATTCGCAAGAGTTCTTCAATTCTCTCTTCAGCTTGTCTCAAATATCGCCGTATTGCTCCCGAATTATCTAAATCCTCTTCTTCATCCTGTGGTTCACGCTCCCAATAGTAATCAACCACATCTTCCTTAAGACTTTTATAGATCGTATCAACTCTATCGAGAATATAGTCTTGGTCTTTTTTCGCCTGAGATGTGTCGAAGTCTGCCATATATGTAATTTTACACTACCTGGCTAATTAATTTCTATATCCACATACGTAATCTGTGGAAACCTCTCCTTTATATGCTTTTCGATCACATCGATGCGATTCCCTACGAGTCTTGGAATACGATCTAGAAGTCTAAACATGAGTTTCGTGAAGTTTGTGAAGTCATCTTTAATATCATCAAAGTCTTTTCGTAGATCGTTCGATTCATACAAAGGCGATCCGTTCCATTCCACTGTGGCGTAGATTCTAAATTTGCCTACATCGAGCGCCACAGACTTAAACTCGACCACTTGCTCCACGCAAGGATCTTCTTCCATGAATTTTATGATCTCTTCTTTCGTTTTTTCATCGAGCGCTTTACCAATGATGTAGTGATAGTTTTTTCGAATGAGTATTATTGCGAGGATTCCAAGGATAAGGCCTACAAAAATTCCACCATATGCATCGTATGCGATATTGCCTGTAAGATATGTAATGCTTTGTGCCACAAGCGCCACGATAACACCAAGGACAGCCGCTCCATCTTCATATACCACAGCAAGAAGGACAGGATCTGCCTCTTCAAACAATTCTTTTGAGAATTTCTTCCCTTTTGTAAGTTCTCTAAGAGCAATAAGGAATGTTGCACCTTCAACAACGAGTGATACAAGAAGAACGACAATGCTAAGAATATTAAAATTAAGCCCTGTCTCGCTTCCTTTAAGTACAAGCGAATCAATTGAGTGATACACACTGATGCCGGCACCGATAAAAAGAATTCCACAAGCAGAAATGAGAGACCAGAAGAATCGCTCGATGCCGTATCCATAGCCATGAACATCATCCGCTGGCTTTTTTGAGCGGATCACACCAACAAAAAGAAGAGATTGGTTTAAAGTATCGGCAAAGCTGTGAATACTCTCAGCAAACATGCTCGCTGAACCGGTGATGAAGAAAACAATCGCTTTAAAAAAGGTAACGAGGATGTTTCCGATGAGGGCGGAGATGATTGAGGTTTTACCGTGCATGAGAGTAAGTGTAGCAGATTATTGGGGAGAAAAATAAAATTTTTAGTTAAAATTTATCATTAAAATAATGACAAGAATAATGTAATTACATATAGGGAATTTTAAATTCTCTCGTGTGACCATCACCGGAATGATTAACCACCACCCTGTTTAATCTATTTGGTTTTATTGAAAGCATTGAAGGGTATTCTAATTTTAATTTTTCATCCTCTGTAATAGATAAGCTTGGGACATCTTTTGAATATTCGTCTGGAAAATGAATGCGGGGCATAGACATAACATCTCTAAATAATTGTTTTTTAATATCCGGTGCCATCTGGGTCACGGGGTTCAACTTATTCAAATTAATTCCGATTTCATTTTCAATGAAATTAATTATTTGTTCAGAAAGATTGTAAATGTTCACAATATTATAAATTAAATCCCTTCTAAAAGAGAACGCGGTGTAGGTGTTGCCGACCTTGGCATGAATTTTTGTTATAGGCTCAAAAGCGTCATTGATCACATTTGCAACAAAATAACCTAAGCAGTTTTGAGAGCCATCATTTGAATCATAGAACGCAACACAGCAAAGAGATGCGTTATTGTGCTTCAATTCATTTACAATATCATCTAAGTATTTTTTGTATTCCGAAATATTTTCAAATAAGTTTTTAACTAAATTTTTCACATTTTTATTTAACCATGAATATTGATTTCTATCCTGTTTTTCATTCAATGGTTTTGGAATAAAACTTTTTATTACGTGAAAACAATCATCAAGATGTTCCCTAAAACAATAAAGTAAATCTCTATAGTTTTTCATTAAGATTGGGGTACTTTCTCTTTCCAGATTCTCAAAATCCTTTACTTTATATTTCTTATATATTTCTAAAAATTCCCGTAAAGAATTTTCAATTTTACCTAGAGACGAATTATAAAGAGCGCTAGGGTGCTTTAAACCATATTCGCTATGGAATAAAACCGTGTGATCCATAACAGAAAGAATTCTTTGTAGATTAGGTGACAAATCTTTGTCAGTTATAATTCTCATTTTAATTTAATCAAACCATTCTGGTTTTATTCTCCAATCTTTTGTTCCAAACATTTTCTCATCACTTGCAACCATTGTGTCTCTAGGGTCGCTCGGAAATATAGAAAAACTATGCTTACCTGACCACTCCGGAAACTCTTGATCGGGCTTAATAATTATTTTTTTAACAAAATCTTTAACGATATCACTCAGTTCGTAAAGTCGCTTTTTAATAAGTTTTTTATGATCGGGATCAAGAAGAGTTATGCTTCCGTGGGCTAATTTACTCCTCAAATCACTTAAAGAATCATTTCCATCCCACTTTTCAAAAAGAGACTTTATATAAAGGTGGTCAGCACCAAAAACAAGCTCTGCGACCTTGCGAACTTTCTGCTTCAAACCGATTACATGATCGAAATATGCACGCCTTATAAACCCCTCCGGATCAGAACCGTAAAGTTCGTCGTGAATCTTTTTGATACCTTCAATTTTTTTTGCTTTCCTCTCACTACTGCTATCTTTCTGATAGTTTAGCCCTAGGTCTGCTTCCCCCTCCGCAATTGCGACCGCAACACTCTCAAGAGCAATGTAGTAGCAAAGAAAAGCAACAAACTCGTTTTTCTTTTTTGATAACTCACCTCGATGATACCAGTCCAGACAAATATCCAAGACTATTGCATCGTCAGTACTAGGAAAATCAACCAACATAGAGTTTAGAACTTTCAGATCTTCTTTCGTCGGAGTAGGTTTGGGAGTAGAGGCCTCTTTCTCAATTCCATATTTCAAGCACCATTCAATTGAGGAATCGTAGGAAAAAGCCATTCTATTTAACCCAACTGTTATAGATGCAATAGCAGACCTAATAGAAAGTGGGTCTAAGTCAGTTAGCTCATAATGACCATCATAAATAATAAAGTCTTTAGCGCTATGGCTACTTTCCTCACTTTGCTCGCATTTATATAAATGCATTCTTCCGCCAAGAGAAAAAGAATTTGAGGGCATTTCGATTGGTGTTTTTGCAACAAATTCTATGATTCTATGTCCTGTGCACATCACATAAAACAAAATACCTGCAATTGTATTATCACCTTTGGCTATGTTCTGCGCTTCTTTTAGAAGAATCTCCGAACCACGTGGGTAAAAAAGGGGCCTCACTCCCCCCCATTTGTTGTATCTACCTTCTAGTCCTATTTCAAATAAACGTTTTTCTCCTACAACCCACTCTGGTTTCAATTTAGAAAGATCACCAACCATAAATTGGATGGGGTAATTTGTAAGAACATTTAAACCAGTTCTCTGGTCCTTTTTTCTTTCATAATTTGCATGTGTCCCGTTCGAAAAATATATGTTGATGCCATAGAGTCCATGTTCCTCGTCTGATAGGATTTCCAAAACTTCAAAATTGGGTAGTTTACGGAGCGGCTCGTGTTTAAATTTCAGTCTAGCTTCAAAATATAGATGACACAACTTACCAAGAAATTTTTGGATTTTTGATAAATCAAATTCCGATTTTTTAATAACTGCTTCCAGCGCTTCTTTTGAAAAAGTGTTTTTCACTAGTGATGCTAAAAGAAATTCGCCGTAACTCTCCGCACTCGCTGAAACAAAATCTGAAACTTGCAACAAACTGAGCTTGCGTAGTGTTCCAGTATCTTTACTTTCAACACAAAAAGGGAAAGGATTGTAGTCTTTGTTGGCTGTTAATTCCAAAAGATTATAAATAAGCTCCAAGCTTTCTACGACCAATTCCTCTGATACTGAAATAGCTTTTTTGTTTTTTGATTCTTGGTAAGCAGCCCAAAGTGGATCGGACACATTAGCTACACCTTTTGGCCTTAGGAGTGCAATAAGATAATTAAGCCCATACGCTTCTTGGTGTGCGAGCTCAAAAAGATTTTCTAATGGTGATTTATTTGAATCGTTGCGGGTCTTTTTCTCCATTAAAGTTTTGAAAATATTTAAACGCTATATTCTAGCACGGCAGTCTAATGAAATTATAAAGTTTTAATATCTAGAAATCGTGGTTTTCTGGCCTCTTCCCACCCAGCGGAATCTCTCCCTCGACTTAAAGCTCGCCAGTCACTCGCTTTAGTCTGGTCACCACCTCGTATTTTTGAGTGGTCTCAAAAATATACTCCGGCGTTCGAGTCCGCCGAAAGTGCGTTTAGCACTTTCTTGGGGTCCACACAAAAAGAAAAAACCGCTTTCGCGGTTTCTTTTGTGTGGACTTCTCGCCTCAATTTTGGAACCAGTTCATTCAGGACTGCCAACGGCTAACTTACATATTAAAAACACCTACTATTGCTTCAAATACTCCTAATAATATGAAATAAGATACTACCTCTGTGTATTAGAACTATACTTCTAGATACATATTTTATCCTGGCGCGGTCATCAAAGTTGATTAAATCGCATATCCAACTGAGATTGGTACATTTTTATCAACTTCAATCTCACGAGAGATTTTATTTATTAGAAGAGAAATCTCGATCCAGCAATAAGTGTAACCGTTTATAATTTCTGGCTCATCAAAATCATTTTTCCTAGTACTATAAACTGATACATCTAATTCTAGACTTACTCCTAATTCGACTTGAATTTTATAATTATTAGCATCAGAACCATAAATATAGAAGTCATCAATATCGATATTCCCTATGTCAAAGTATTCAATAGATATCACTTCATATTCTCTTGGAATTTCTTCAATACTTGAATGCGAAATGTTACCTACATTTATTTCTGATAAAAGAAACTTACATTTATCCTTAAAGAATTTTTGAAGTAGATCTTTATCTATAAAAGATATTTGCTCTCCGTATACAGTGAGAAAAGCCTCAATTGAATTAAAATATAATAATTTTTCTGGATTAGTTCCTATATCTTTTTGTAAATTTTCAGATAACTTACTTGAACCAAAATCTTTAGTGTTTGCTGTAATAAAGCAAAAGTAATCAGGACTATCTTTAATAGTATCAATAATATCAAGCCATATAAGAGTATCTCTAAATCCTCTTCCGCTACTATCAAAAGGAGGTATTGCATTTAAGGCTCTCTCAAAAAGCTTTTTTGAGGCATGATTTTTAGCTTTAAGTAAAGTTATTTTTTTATCGCTAAATAGCTTTAAAAGCTGTTGCTGATACTTATTATTAAGTTGTTCTACATTAGACATTTCAGTGTCACCAAACAGTATTCTATTATCTTTGTTTAACCTATCAGAATACTCAAATAAATGTTCTTTATACTTCTTTAATAATTCACTCATAACCAACTCAGGTATTAACAACTTTGATTTAGTTTTCTTTAAGTATGAAAATAATGCCTGGAAGCGTGGGGTATCCAATCTGTAATTATTCACTAGAATGTTGGTATCTAAAATTACATGCATGTTATTTAGCTATGATTTCTCTAATATATTTTATTATTGGAACATCATTTATATTTGGATGATGGAGATTTCCTCGCAAAACATCATTCCAATACATATTTGCACAATACGGCTTACCATGTTTTAAGATGTCTTTATCAGTAAATGTAAATTTTAAATCCTCGTGTACTATTTTGCTATGTGCATCCTCAAAGTTATCATCATGTACTCTTAAAATCCCAGGATAGTATTCAGGCATGCTGTAAACTCTTTGCAATTCAGAATAAATACTTTTTTGTATTCCACTCGAAAAAGTTGGATTAAGCCGATCATCAATCTTTGTATCTAACTTTCCGTCTGCATCACAAATAACATGATATTTGATGTTAAATTTTGCAAACATCTTTTGAAAGAAAGGAATATTGGTAACTGATCCGCAATTTACAATAAAGATATCTTTATTAGGAGGTCTTTCTTGCAAATACGCACGCAATATAACAGCTTCAGTATCACCTTCAACAAGGATAACTTCATCAGCATAAATTGCTTCGCATATAAATGGATTAAATCTTAACGCTTCATATAGCTCCTGCTTTACTTGTTTTTTGCTATCAAGAAGAACTTCTTCATCAAGTTGATATAATCTTGTGGTTGAATTATTTTTTGTCATTCGAACTAATGATGTTTTTGGTTTTGTCAGATCGACCATTTGAGGAGAATGTGAAGCACATAATAATTGAAAAGGCTTTTTATCATCTGTTACTCCGTATATTAACTTTCTTAACTGCTTAGTTAATGAAGGGTGAAGAAATAATTCAGGTTCTTCAAACAACACTATAAACTTTTTACAATTTTCATCTCCAGTAAAATCTTTCATTAAGAAAAGTGTGAAAATCGCCATCCGAATTGCTCCGTGGCCTATATTATCAAAGGAAAGAGGCATATCATTATTCTTCTTACCATCTCCATCAATATGTTGGAAGTGAATTGTAAACTTCTTATCAATTGCTTTTATGACTGTCTCTGGATCTTTTTCAGAAATTGCCAACTGAATACCCGGAAATAATTGTGAGAAATTATCATTCACACCAGTCCTATACTTATTTATATCCTCTCTTTCATAAATTGTTCTTTGTAGTTTTCTAATTTGCTTTTCCGTATCTTGATATATTTCTAGGGCTTTGCCTTTCAACACTTCTTTTACTTTACTTGCAAGCATTTCATTTACAACAGCTTCCAAATCATTTTCATTTGGCATTGCATTGATAAATATAGGAATAGGTAATAATCCTTTAAAAAAGTTATGTTC
>JARIGV010000025.1 GCA_029288615.1 Candidatus Tayloriibacteriota bacterium | reverse complement strand
CAACATGGGTGGATTATTTACTTAAGAGCCTCGAAGAACTTCACTATTTGGCTTTCGTTGGTGACCGGAAGCTTGAAGTGAAATTCTGCGTCTTCTTGCCAGAGGTAGGGAAAGTTCTGAAGAAGATGAGGGGAGAGAAGTCCAAATTTTGAGGTAATGCTGAAAATAAGACTCACAACTCCCGAATGGATCTTGGCGTTCGGTATTACTTCGCCGATCGAGAGCAATTCTGCACCCAGCTCTTCTTTATGGGTCTCAATTTCTTCTGCGGTCTTTTGCGACGCGGTGAAATTGAAAAGATCTGTGTTTTGAGGTTGAGTCGAGACCCGTTGTTCCATTTTTTCTGGATCGAGAGGGTAGAAGATTTCACATAATACCTCTTGTTTTTGTCCTACACCGCTGAGAGTGATGGTGTAGGTAAACATTTGGTTGTTGAGGTTTCCGAGCTTTATGACAGCTAAAATGAACGAAGACATAATGAGGCAAGTTAACCCAAATAATTCGTTATTGTCAATTTATATGAAGCATTTGATGGTCCTTTTGTTTTTTATAAAAAAAATTCCAGCCTTTGTGGGGCTGGTGTTGATGTGTGAATACTTGACTGCGAGCTAGCCGGCAGCGGCGACTACCGGCTCGTCTTCTTCGGGCTGCCCGTTTGAAACGACCTGCATCGTCTCACCGCTTCCGGGGAGAGCTTTGCGATTAGTCAAAGCATGAAGGCCGAGCTGGTGAGCTCTGCCCATGGCTTCGACTCCGATCTGTGTATCGGCCCCCACGATGTGCGCTACTTGTAGGGCTTGCTCGGGGGTTGTCGCCTTCGCGAGAAGCACCTGGTGTACGCGCATTTGCTGCTCGGGAGTGCCGGCCTCGGTGAATTCGAGCAAATGCTCCACCTGTTCAAAGGTGGCGAAGTTTTCTTCGCTGAGTGGCTCGAGCGAGGCCGCGATCACCACTTTCTGGGCGTCGGGGCTCAGGTAAGGCCAGAGAAGTTTCCACTCGTCGATAGTTCTGGCGGACTCTTTGCAGGCCGCACACGCCTCTTCTTTCAACTGGTAGTCATCGACGGCGATGAAAACCTCGAAGCGTTCGCCGAACGTTTTCGAATTGAGGAGGATTTGTTTCCAGGCCTTCATGGCAAATTTGCGGCCGGCGCCCATGCCGATGAGGCAGACTTCTTTGCTTTTCTGGCGCTTCTTGTCCTTGGTATTCTCCTTGGCAGCGAGGTCGAGCATCTGGCGAAGGATCCAGCGTCCGGTCCAACTGTCGGGCCGGTTGATGCGGTGGAACAGGCTTGCCCAGCTCTCGAGCTTCACGTCCGCGAAGACTGTTCCTTTGAGAAGGGGGACAGCGAGCGGAAAGAGCTTGCAAAAGAGCCACATCAAAGGACTCTTCAAGCGGTCGCCGAAGGTGGGAGTATGTTTGGTATTCATGGTAATGTACTGCGGTGGTTTTGTTGTGGCCCACTTGTTGTGGCGGGCCGGTTTTTTGCAAAACTAACAGACATATATAGATGTGTCAATAGATAGAGTTATATACTGAATTTCTTTTTGCTATTTATTTGACACCCAAAAATATTCTGTTAATATGTACCCTACGCCTAAACGGGCTATTTTCTTTATCTAAAAATGACACGATCACTTAAGAAAGGACCATACGTAGACGAACGAATCCTCAAGAAGATTGAGGGCAAGAAGCCTCTTGAAACAGGCGTTATTAAGACATGGATTCGCGCATGCCAGATTAGCCCAGAAATGGTTGGATTTACTTTTGGTGTCTACAATGGAAAGGTCCATGTAGACGTTTTAGTAACTGAAGACATGGTAGGACACCGACTTGGCGAATTCTCACCTACAAAGAAATTCCTACGACACGGAGGAAAGATGCAGAAAGAGCAGGATGCTGCTAAGAAAGAAGCTGAAATCGCTGCTGCAAAGAGCGCTAAGGCTACTACAGACACAAAGAAATAATTCCACATTTAATTTAGTAACATGAAAGCAAACCTCAACACATACAGACAGTCTCCACGAAAGGTACGCATTATCGCGGACCTCATTCGAGGCAAGAATGTAGCGCAGGCTAAGAATGTTTTGATGTTTGCTGACCGACGAGCTGCTCCTGTTATCTCAAAGCTTCTCGATAGCGCGATCGCAAATGCAAAGACAAACTTTGGAGTTGAGACAGACGGACTTTTTGTAAAAGAAATTCGTGTAGACAAAGGCATTACAATGAAAAGAATGATGCCACGTGCACGAGGATCAGGTTTTCCAATCAATAAGCGAACAAGCCATATTGCTATTGTTTTAGGAATGAAGGAAGGTTCAGAGCCAAAAGCAGAAAAGGTAGCAAAAGCTCCTAAAGCAAAAGCGGAGAAGGTGGCAAAGGCAGAAAAACCAAAGAGAGCTACAAAGACAACTAAGAAAAGCGAAAAATAATTAATATGTCACATACAGTTCACCCATATTCACATAGACTTGGAATCATTCGCGACTGGAAGAGCCGATGGTTTGCTTCACACAAGAAATTCCGTGATTTCCTTAAAGCGGATGTTCTTCTTCGTGAGTACCTCGAAAAGAGACTCAAAGGAATGTATGTAAGCTCAATTGAAATGGAGCGAGGTGAGAAGTCTCTTAGGCTTATCATCAAAACTTCACGTCCTGGTGTTATCATCGGACGAAATGGAGAAGGTTCTGTAAAACTTCGAAATGATGTTATGAAATTCCTCGGACGACAGAAGCTTCTTCTCGGACAGGAAGTAAAAATCGACATTGAAGAAATTCGCACACCAGAAGCAAATGCAATGATTGTTGCACAGATGATCGCTGAAGGGCTTGAGAAGCGAATGCCATTCCGCCGTGTTATGAAGCAGACGGTAGAGAAGGTGATGGCAAACAGAGATGTACAGGGAATCAAGATTTATCTCGGAGGCCGACTCGGAGGAGCTGACATGGCTCGTTCAGAAGTAATGAAGAAGGGACGAATTCCTCTTCAGACACTTCGAGCAGACATCGACTACGCAACATACCGAGCGACAATTCCTCAAGGAGATCTTGGTATCAAGGTTTGGATTTACAAGGGTGAAGTTTTCAATAAATAACCGCCATGTTGTTTCCTAAGAAAGTAAAACATCGAAAATGGCAGAATGCCCGAAGAAATGCGAAGAGACCTCTCGTTGCAACACGAGGAGCAAATCTTTCATTTGGTTCACACGGACTTAAAGCGATGACAAGCCACCGCATTCAGTCAAAGCAGATTGAGTCTGCACGAAAGGTGATTGCACGATCTGTTTCAAAGACAGGAAAGATGTGGATTAGGGTTTTCCCAGATCGACCATTTACTCAGAAAGGTGCTGAAACTCCGATGGGTAAAGGAAAGGGAGATCCACAGGGATACTGCTTCCAGATTGAACCAGGACGAATCATCTTCGAAGTCGATGGTATTTCAGACGAGATTGCTAAGAAAGCTCTTCGTGCAGCAGGTGCAAAACTTCCTGTAAAAACTAAAATAATTGCGCGAGAGCACTAAAAAACATGAAAGCGAAAGAAGTAAAAGAAAAGAATATCACTGACCTCAAAACTCTTCTTGCAGAAAAGAAAGAAGCTATTCGATCTGAAAGATTCGGAGCTTCAGGATCAAAAAGCAAGAATGTGAAGGCTTTGAAGACAAACAAGAAAGACATCGCACGAATCCTCACTGAAATGAACATGCGAAATAAAGCATCTGTAAAGTAATACAATGGCAACAAAGAAAACAGAACAAAAGAATACAGCATCAAAGAAACGAGTACTCGAAGGAGTTGTTGTTTCAGATAAGATGAAAGATACATGTGTTGTCCTTGTTGAGCGATATATCAAAGCTCCTAAGTACGAGAAGTACATCAAGAGAAGCAAGAAGTTCAAGGCAGACGACAAAGGAAATACAAAGAAGATCGGCGACAAAGCAACTATCGAAGAGTGCGCGCCAATCTCAAAGGACAAGCGTTTTAAAGTTATTGCGTAAAGTAAATTTATGATTCAACCACGATCAATAGTTCAAATAAGCGACAACTCCGGAGCAAAGATCGGACGTATCTTCAAGGTGCTCGGAAGCTCAAAGAAGCGATACGCTGAAATCGGCGAGATCGTGGTACTTTCAGTACAGAAGGCTGAGCCTCGAAAGTCAGTAAAGAAGAAGGATGTTCTCCAGGCTGTTGTTGTACGACAGAAGAAACCATTTCGCCGAAAGGACGGTTCATATGTTCGATTCGACGAGAATGCAGTTGTTATCCTTGAAAAAGGAAAGCAGGATCCACTCGCAGGACGTATCTTCGGTCCAATCCCACGAGAAATCGCAGAGCTTGGTTATCAGAAGATCGCATCTCTTGCGCCTGAAATTGTTTAATATACAGATATGAAGATCAAGAAATCAGACAACATCATAGTGCTTACAGGAAAGGACAAAGGAAAGAAAGGAAAGGTTCTTCGTGTATTTCCAAAACATGATCTCGTTCTCATTGAAGGAGTGAATGTTGTAAAGAAGCACCAGCGAGCAACTCGCACAAATCAGAAAGGACAGATCATCGATGTCACAATGCCAATTCATATTTCAAATGTTGCTCTTGTTGAAGGTAATAAGGGAACACGAGTTGGTTTTAAAGTAGGCGGTGGAAACAAGGTTCGAATCGCTCGAAAGACAGGAAAAGAAATATAAATTTATGATCGCTATCAAAGAAAAACAGAATAAGGCATTCGAGCATCTCAAAGGAAAGTTTGGTTATACAAACGTTATGCAGTCTCCAAAGCTCGTGAAGATCATTGTGTCTTCAGGTATTGGATCTCTTAAAGATAAGAAAAAGAAAGAACTCATTGAGAACCGCCTTTCTCGCATCACAGGTCAGAAGGCAGCAGAGAAGGGGGCAAAGAAATCTATCGCGTCTTTCAAAGTGCGACAGGGTGATCCAGTAGCATTCCAGACAACAATTCGTGGTGAGCGAATGATGAACTTCGTAGAGAAGCTTATCAACATCGCACTTCCTCGAACAAAAGACTTCCGTGGTATCAAAGAGAGCGCAGTGGATGTCAGCGCACTTAACCTCGGTATCAAGGAACACACAATTTTCCCTGAGACAGCAGACGAAGATGTAAAAGATGTTTTCGGACTTGCAATCACGATTGTTACGACAGCAAAGAACAAGGAAGAGAACAGAGCATTCTTCGAAGCTCTCGGATTTCCATTCGTAAAGCCTGGAAATAAATAAATATAAATTTTAAAAAACCCGGCGCCTAAGGCGCCGGGTTTTTGTTTTTATATCTCCATGTGTTATATATGGAAACATATGAAAATCGTTCGTTTTGTTCTTTGCTCCGTCGGAGCTTTTTTCCTAACCCTTATTGGAATTTTTTCTTTCCTGCTTGGCATGGGCTTTGAAAAAGGTCCGTATTTCTTTGCTGCACAAAGTTCGGACCCATGGTTTTTGCGGGTAACCAAGGTTATTCTCGATGGCGTATTCACGATTGATATCAAGGTCGCCTTCATTGTGCTTGCAGTAATCTGCTTCAGCCACATCAAAGTGGTCTGGAGGCTAAAGTTTCGTCCGGCTTAAATAAGTCGGAATTTTTTATAAAAATTGCCGCAGATCATGAGCGGCGTTTTGTTTCTGGTGACGAGTGCATAGGACGATATTTCTTGCTGTGTCTCACGTCTGCATTTGCATCGTGAAATATTATTCCTAAGCACGCTCCGCATACTCCACCCGTTGTTTCTCCTACAGCAGGGTGTTTCATGCTGAATATGATATGTGGTGTGGGAACACTTTCCACAAATTGGTCGATACATTGATCGATTGTTTCGTCTTCTACATCTATTGTAGCTGTAATGAGGATGACTCTGGGGTATTTCGGGTTTTGGAAAAGTTGCCCTGAAAGGTTTTCTGCAAGCATCTCTGCTTGTTCCTGCCAATCACGCACACACTTCCAAGACGTGCCAGTCATTGTGAAAGAAATTACGTACATATGGCTTTCTAGATCATATTCCTTTTCTAAAAAATGACAATAAATAAAAATAGCAGCGTAATGCTGCTCTCTCTATCTGTGTCTTTCTACGCCGCTTTAGCGTAGCGCTCGATCTCTTCCGCCACAGTCTCAATGTCGCGGACGACAAAAGTGACGTTGTCTTTCTTGGCGTCGGGCGGCAGTTTGTAGCCTTCTTCCGCAAGAATGACGATCGGCACTTTGACTTTGATTTTCCTCACGAAAGCGATCACATCGCCTAGAGTGTTTTCCGAAAATTCCGGATCCAGGAAAATGGCACCAAATTCATTTCGCTTACGAGCCATAAGGCTCTGCATAGCATCGCCCGGGCAATCGTAGTAGATCAGGTTGTCGCTCGCCATTCCGCCCAGGTGTTTCGCGAAGGCTACGTTTTCGGATATCAAAAGGACTTTCTTCATACTTTTTTTACAGTATCATTTTTTACGAAATAGTCATACCGTGTTGGTTGTCAGTTTTTATAAAACAGAGAAGCGGCCGATTCACAGGGAACCGGCCGCTTTCTTGGGTTGGATTTTAGCTCTTTAATTAGCGCACATAGAGACGCCTGGGCATTTTCTGGGCTTCCGGAACTCGCTCGAGAGGTACGAGCGATTCGAAATTCCATACCACGGTGGCGAAGATGGCCGCCGAAAGGAGAGCCAGTTCAGCGCCAAACATGGTGCCATCGAAGTTTGCTCTGAGCGTGTGAAGCTCGTAGGGCACCATGAAGAGGTACCCGGCGCTGATCGCAATGCAACACACAAAAAAGATCATGGCGCATTGGATCTGCGTCAGGCGCTCGATCTTGAGCTCGATAGTTGCGGAAAGCGCTCTGCTTTGCACGATGCCGGGGATTGGGCGGCCGACGAATCCATTCGTCTGGCGGAGGGTTTTTTTCTTTTTCTGAATCTTGCGGAAGTAGGTGACTGGTTTCATGTCTTGTTCGCCGCTCTGGTGTTGTGGTTAATGTTAGGGTAGAGCGAGCGTTCCTTGCTTTAAAGGTCTAAAGGAAGAAAAGCCCGCTCTACAGAGCCAAAATATCAATGTTCTTTTGCGGTATTATACCACTTTTAGGTGAAAAGTCAATAAATATTCGGGCCGCTCAGTTCCCAGGCTAAACTTTTGTTTTGAGGGCTCAAAATAAGGCAAAAATCATTTGACATAGCCTTCGACTCTTGTTAGTATGTCTTCCACGCTCGTTTGAGCTATTTTTCTAATATGTCAAAAACTTCAACAATCGCACGGTCAAAAAAGACACCGAAATTCTCGACTCGAGTCGTACGACGCTGTTTTCGCTGCGGAAAGAAACGAGGTTATATGAGAGATTTTGATCTCTGCCGAGTTTGCTTTAGAGAGGCTGCGAATGAAGGAAAGATCCCAGGAATTAAGAAATCATCATGGTAAGCGATAAAGTTTCAAACCTCATCATTAAAATCAAGAACGCCGGCAAAGCTAGCCAGCAGACTATTACTTTTCCATATTCAAAGTTTGTTGAATCTATTCTTGTTGTTTTGGAAAAAGAAGGCTACGTAAAGAGCTTTTCAAAGAAAGGAAAGAAAATAGGAAAGTCATTTGATATTGAAATCGCATACGAAGAAGATGGATCACCAAAGGTATCTGATGCAAAACGAGTATCAAAGCTTTCACATCGCATCTACCGAGGTTCAGACTCAATGCGATCAGTAAAGAGTGGATATGGAATTCAGATTGTTTCAACTCCAAAAGGTGTTCTCTCATCTGTTGAAGCACGAAAAGAAAAGGTTGGAGGAGAAGTTCTCTTTGAACTCTGGTAATACATCATTTAAATAAAGCCAATGTCACGAATCGGAAAACAATCTATAGAACTTCAGGGAGCGACAGCAACATTCGCAAACGGTACTTTGACTGTCAAAGGTGCAAAGGGGGAACTCAAGCGAGATTTTCCAGCTGATTACGAAATCACTATTTCTGACAAAGATGTAACGATTGTTCCAAAAGGAGATAAAGGACAGATGTCATCTTTCTGGGGAACATATGCTTCTCACATTTCAAATATGATCACTGGTGTGACAAAAGGTTTCGATAAAAAGCTTCAGATCGAAGGAATCGGATACAAGGGAGAAGTAAAAGGGAATACTCTTGTCTTCGCTCTTGGATTCTCTCATCCTGTAACAATTGAAATTCCAGAAGGACTTAAGACAACAATCGAGAAGAGCATCATTACAGTGTCAGGAATTGATAAGGATGCTGTCGGTGCGTTCGCAGCAAAGCTTCGCGATAACAAAAAACCAGAGCCTTACAAAGGCAAAGGAATTCGTTATGAAGGCGAAGTTATCGCTATGAAGCAGGGTAAGAAGTCTGTGTAAAATAAAAGAATTATAGAAAGCTATGGCAAAGACAAATTCAAAAACAGTAAAAAGAGTAGTGCGACACCGAAGAATTCGAGCAAAGATTTCTGGCACTTCTTCTGTACCACGACTTTCTATCTTCAAGTCAAATAAATTCATCTACGCTCAGCTTATTGATGATGAGGCTGGAAAGACTCTTGCTTCTTCATCTGGAATGACTATCAAAGCAAAAAATAAAACAGAGCAGGCTGTGAAAGTAGGAGAGGATCTCGCAAAGAAAGCAGCAGAAAAGAATATCAAGAAGGTTGTTTTCGACCGAGGAGGATTCATTTACACAGGACGAGTAAAGGCGATCGCTGATGCTGCACGAAATGCAGGACTATCTTTTTAATACAAAATTATGGCAGACGAAATTAATACAAATCCAGAAGTAAACACAGAAGCTCCCGTAGCGGCAGAAACTACTGCAGCTGCACCTGCGCCTGAGGAAAAGAAACCTTTCGACCGAAGAGGAGACAAAAAATCTTTTGGAAAGAATGAGCGAAAGCCTCGACGCGAGCCCCGAGCAAAACCAGAATTTGATCAGAAGATCATCGATATTCGACGTGTGACTCGAGTTGCTTCAGGAGGACGACGATTCAGCTTCTCAGTATCACTCGTTGTTGGAAACCGAAAGGGAATGGTTGGTGTTGCGACTGGAAAAGCAGGAGATACTGCTCTTGCAATCGAGAAGGCATATCGCGCAGCAAAACGAAAGGCAATCAAAATCAATCTTACAAAAGATATGATGATTCCTCATGAAGTATCTGCAAAAGAAAAGAGCGCACGAGTGACTCTCTCTATCGCAAAAGGAAAGGGAATTGTTGCTGGAAGCGCAGTACGAGATGTTGTAGAACTTGCTGGTATTAAAGACATCAATACGAAACTTCGCTCTCCATCAAAGAACAAACTCAACATCGCTCGTGCAGCTATTAAGGCTCTCTCTATGCTTAAGAAGCCCCGAGAGACAAACAGAGACGCGGTTGTAACAAATAAATAAACCACCATGCAGCTACATACACTCAAAAGAAAAACAAAGAACAAAAAGCGAATGACTGTTGCTCGTGGAGGAAAGCGTGGTAAGACTGCGGGACGAGGAACAAAAGGACAGAAATCTCGCGCAGGTCACAAGATCCGCCCAGAAATCCGAGATGCTATTAAACGACTTCCAAAACTTCGAGGACGTGGAAAGAACAGCAACTTGAGCATCGAAGTGAAGCCGGTTGTTGTCACTCTTTCATCTATCGAAAAACATTTTGACAATGGAGCGGCAGTAAATCCTGAAACTCTTATCGCATCAAAAATTGTTTCTACATATAAAGGACGAATTCCAAAGATGAAAATTCTTGGAGATTCAAAAGAATCAAAGCTCTCTAAGAAACTCACTGTTTCAGGAGTTATGGTGTCAGCTTCAGTCCGCGCCCTTATCGAAAAGGCCGGAGGCGAAGTAAAATAAGTTTCATTCTATGCAAACATTTCTCGAAAAAATAAGACTTGTATTCGAAGACAAGACTCTCCGTACGCGAATTCTTTTTACGCTCGGAGCTCTTGTTGTTTTCCGTGCGCTTGCTTCAATCCCAATTCCAGGAATTGACCGTGTAAAACTCGTCGCATTTTTTGCAAATAACCAATTCTTCGGACTTCTCAACGTTTTCTCTGGAGGAGGACTTTCAAACCTCTCTCTCGTGATGCTCGGCGTTGGTCCTTACATTACTGCATCGATCATCATGCAGCTTCTTACAATGATGTTTGATGGTCTCAAGCGCATGTATCAGGAAGAAGGGGAGGCAGGACGAAAGAAATTCAGCCAGTACTCACGTCTTCTTGCTGTTCCTCTCGCTCTTGTGCAGTCTATCGGTTTTATCATTCTTCTTGAAAAACAGGCGATCCTTGGAAATCTTTCATCTTTTGATTTCACAGTGAACGTTGTGGTGATTACAACAGGTTCAATCCTTCTCATGTGGCTCGGTGAGCTCATTACTGAATTTGGAATTGGAAACGGAGTATCACTCATTATTTTCTCTGGTATCGTTGCGGCGCTTCCTCGAGGTATCAGCCAGGTGCTCTTCTCATACGATCAGTCAAAACTCGCTCTCTATATTCTTTTCGTTGCGGTAGCATTCCTCATTGTGTATGCGGTGGTCTATATCACAGAAGCGGAACGACCAATTCCTGTGACGTACGCAAAGCGTGTACGAGGTAATCGAGTGTACGGAGGTGTTTCAACATATCTTCCACTTCGTCTTAATCAGGCCGGAGTAATTCCAATCATCTTCGCTCTCTCAATCCTTCTTTTCCCACAGCTTATTTTAAACTTCGTGATCGGAAGCTATCCTACAGGAACAATTCACGATGTCGCGGCGACTATTCTTTCATGGCTTGCAAATGGATGGACATACGCGATCCTTTATTTCCTCTTTGTATTCCTCTTCACATACTTCTACACAGCGGTCACTTTCGATCCACATCAGATCGCAGAAAATCTCCAGAAGAGTGGTGCGTTTATTCCTGGAGTTCGCCCAGGACAATCTACATCTGAATATATCGCAAAGATCCTTACACGAATCACTCTTGTTGGCGCAACATTCCTTGGCTTCGTTGCAGTGCTTCCACTTGCCATGAAAGCGATCACAGGAATTACATCTGTTGCAATCGGTGGTACAGCGCTTCTTATCGTTGTCTCAGTGGTGATTGATCTCGTCAAAAAAGTTGACGCACAGATCTCAATGCGAGAATATTAAAGAATGAAACCAGAACTCTTCGTATTCTTAGGAAGAAGCGGCTGCGGCAAAGGTACGCAGACCGCTCTTCTTTCTGAGTATCTTAAAAAAAATACATCGCAAGATGTTTTCTATGTTGCAACAGGTGATGAATTTCGAAAATTCATGCAGACGGGCACATACACTGCAAATGAAGCTAAAAGAATTATTGATGCAGGAAACTTTGTGCCATCTTTTCTTGCATCAATGATGTGGGCGAATGTGATCGCGAGAGATTTCAAAGAAAATACTCACATGATCATCGATGGGTCTCCTCGTACACTTGCTGAGAAAGCGATACTTGATACAATTTTTTATTTTTATGATAAGCCAAAAGTTTTTGACTTTGCTAAAGTTCATATTGTTTTTATGAACGTATCGAAAGAGTGGGCGACAGAAAAACTTTTGAAGCGAGCGCGGCATGATGATGAAGCGGATGCAATAGCACGACGTATGGGATGGTTTGAAGAAGCAATCGTACCAATCATCGATCTCTATAAGACCGATACGAAAGTTATTTTCAATGAGATCAACGGAGAACAGGCGATTGACGACGTACACAAGGAAATCGTTTCAAAAATTTTTAACTCCTAATGGTGACGATAAAAACAGGAGAAGAAATAGAAAGCCTCAGACGTGGTGGAAAAATTCTCGCGGAGATTTTGGCGTCGCTTAAAGACATGATTGTGCCAGGAGTACACACACTTGATCTCGATGACAAAGCGCGCTTTCTTATGAAAAAGGCCGGAGCCGAATCTGCTTTTTTAGGCTACACGCCTTATGGAGCAAAGCGTCCATATCCTGCAGCTGTGTGTATTTCAATAAATGACGAAGTGGTGCACGGAATTCCAAATGAAAATAATCGTATCATTAATGAAGGGGATATTGTTTCGATTGACTCTGGAATTATTTTTGAAGGACTCTACACAGATTCAGCAATCACGGTTGGTTGCGGAAAGATTGATGCTAAAGCTGAAAAACTTTTAAAGACTACGGAAGAAGCAATGATGCGAGGTATTGATGCAGCACAAGTGGGAAAGAAAACGGGTGATATCGGCGAAGCAATTGAAAAATACGTCAAACCAAAAGGTTTTTCTCTTGCAGAAAATCTTGGAGGCCACGGAGTTGGTTATGCTCAGCACGAAGATCCGTTTGTACCAAATTTTGGAAGGAAAGGGCAGGGAGTTTCTCTTAAACCTGGCATGGTCATTGCGATCGAACCGATTGTTAACGAAGGAACATCACGTGTTCGGGTGCTTCGCGATGGTTATACCTATGCAACTGTCGATAAAAAACGAAGTGCACACTTCGAACATACTGTTGTTATCACAAAAAAAGGACCAGAGATTCTCACAACACTTTAAATTCCAAAAAATAAAAAATCCACACATTTTAAACCGCTTTGATGCGGTTTTTATGTTAAAATTGTACTAATCTCTATGTATAAAAAAAGAAAATACATTTTCTTTTTCATATCACTGGTTTTTGTCCCATTTTTCTCTTACGCTGCAACACCGAAAGCTCAAGAAAACAGTTTTTTGAATAAAATTAAAGATATATATGCACCTCTTTATGAGGGAACTGTTTCCGATTTCCTTACAATTACTGATATTGGCTTTCAGACAAACGCTGTTTTCAATATTAGTCTCAATCTCCTCAGTCAGTTTTACGTTACATCGACATTTGGAGCCTTTTCAGACACTGCTACTGCGTTTGCGAGCGTGGAAAAAAGTTATATACCGCTTTTTGCTCATACTTTTGATCTCTATAAAAATATCGGTAACGGCACATTGGGAACAATTGGTATGCCGCTCTCTGCTACAAAGAGTCTTGCAGCTTCTTTTTCGCATCTTTCACTTCCGCATATTTCTCTTCCTAAAGTTTCTGTTTCGGATGCGTCGGTCGCTAGTGTTGGGGAAGTGTGGTATGTCATCATCGACAAACTCTCTGATCCTCTTGTCCCACTTTTCGAACAGCCAACTGTTGCGTCGTATGTACAAAGCAACAATACCCCAAACACAGGTAACGATAACAATGTCAACATCACTGTAGATACATCAGGAAGTATTACGAGTTCATCATCTCCAAATATTCAAGTAGTTTCATCACGGCCTTCGGTGTATGGTGGAAATGTAGCACCTGTTGTTCTAAGCTCACAAACAAATGCAACGACCATTACACCATCTCTTTTCTACAGCACTCTCAATAATCTTCGCGAAGAACTTCTTGCTGTAAACACAGCGACATATAAGGCTCTCGTCGGCGCACGTTCAACCCAAGCAGATTCTCTTGCTCGCTCTGTTGGTTCATCGATCACAAACATCACAAACAACATCGATGTAAAAAATATTTCTAATTCAACTATTTCAGGAGGAAGCGCGACAGGACTTTCGAATATTACAACTGCAAGTTCGACACTTGGAACAGCGGCAGCAGATTCGCTTGTTGTGACGGGAAATATCACTGCAAATGCATTCTATGGAGACGGCTCACATCTTACGGGAATTTCTGGAGGGGGAGGTGGTGCATCATTTAGTACGACAACAACACGAGGAGTTTTGAGCGCTACCTCATCTCTTTCATACGATAGTTCAACAGGAACATTCGGTGTCACTTCCGGATACTCAATCCCACTTACTGCCTCGTCTTCTAGTTGGAATACTTTTTTCAATACACCGTCGACACAAATTACCGCAGGTACTGGTCTTTCGTGGTCAGGGAATACTCTTTCTAATAGTGGTGTCACTTCTATCGGCGGTCTCACGGGTGCAATTTCGACATCGACACTTGGTATCTCATCTTTTTCTACAACAACAACACGAGGAATCTTCTCTGCGACATCACCACTTTCATACGATAGCTCAAGTGGAACTTTTGGAGTTGCTTCAGGATATTCCATTCCTCTCTCCGCTTCCACAACTGCGTGGCAGAATTTTCTTACGACGCCATCTTCAGCTATCACTGCTGGCACTGGTCTTTCATGGAGTGGTAACATGCTTACGAATAATGGTGTGACATCAATTGGTGGATTGACCGGTACAGTTGCGACTTCGTCTCTTGGAATTACATCTTCACAGTGGGGTACAAATGGATCGAGTGTTTATTATAGTGGTGGCAATGTTGGCGTCGGCACTTCAGATCCTCAAGCAAAGCTTGATGTTCGTGATGCAATTTTTGTCCGCAATACTGATGGTGCTGCTGGTAGCAATGATGGAGTTGAAATAGCAACTGACGCAAGTGCACCGCGTGTAAGTTTGATACAAGGAAATCGATATGTCGGACTTTTCAATGCTGATGCTCCGGGAAATACTTATTTGAAGAACGTTGCAGGAGGGGATTTAATTTTTACAGGTGGAAGCGGTGGTAATGTTGAGCTCGCACGTCTTACAAATGCTGGAAATCTTGGAATCGGTACGACTTCGCCGGACAGCCTTCTTACTGTTGCTGGAAATATAAATATAACAGGCGCGCTCAAAGCAAATTACAATGCTGGAACATCTGGACAGATTCTTCAGACAACAGGATCTGGTGTACAGTGGGTATCGACATCGACACTTGGCATTGTGTCATTTTCTACAACAACATCACGCGGAGTTTTCTCTGCGACATCACCACTTTCATACGACAGTACAAATGGAATTTTCTCCGTTGCTTCTGGATATTCAATTCCACTCACTGCCTCATCTTCAAATTGGAATACTTTTTTCAATACACCATCTACACAAATTAGTGCAGGCACAGGTCTTTCATGGTCGGGCAATACATTATCAAACAGTGGTGTTACATCGATTGGTGGTTTGACTGGCGCGATTTCAACTTCAACACTTGGTATAACATCTGCAACAACATCAATTGTTGGAACAGCAAATCAAATTTCTACATCGGTTTCAGGAAATACAGTGACACTTTCAATTCCTTCATCGCCTCATGTTGCGGGTACACTCTTTATCGGAGGAGGGCAGTCACTTCAGTGGGGAGATAATAGTACTTCAGGAACTATTACTGGTTTTCTTTCTAATGCATCAGATGGAGTATTTCGATTTGGTGACAGTACTGGTGGTGGATCACCACGAATTATTCTAGGTTCTGCAAGCAATACTTTTGTTTCTCTTAAGAGAGATGGAGCAGGTCTTGATGTGCGACTTGGTGATGATACCGGATATGCATCAACAACAGCAGCAAACTTTAATGGAGTCGGTAGCACTGCTTCATTCTTCCGTTATGCATCAACAACGGCTCTTACTGTGTCCGCGGTAAATGGTCTTACAGTGGGATCACTTACTGGTCCACTTCAAGCTGTGGGTGGAGTTGTTTCATCGACATCGACACTAAGTATTGCGTATGGTGGTACAGGACTTTCATCTTCGCCTGCATACGGACAACTTCTTTTAGGAAATAGTTCAGGAGGATATACACTGACTGCAACCTCTTCTCTCGGCCTTTCACCTCTTTGGACAAGTAGTGGATCAAGTGTTTATTTCAATGGAAATGTGGGAGTTGGTTCAACAACTCCTTGGGGCCAGCTCTCTGCTTCAAGCACATCAGCGTATCCAACGCTTGCTGTAGAACAGAAAGGATCAGGTGCCGCAGCGACATTCCTTGGAGGCAATATTGGAATCGGTACGACATCTCCAGGTAGTCTTCTTTCTGTTGCGGGAGATTTAAATATTACTGGCGCTCTTAAAGCAAATTTCAGCGCCGGCACATCAGGATACGTTCTTGTATCGAATGGATCTGGATCAGCGCCAAGCTGGACAGCGACTTCATCTCTTGGTTTTTCAAGTGGAAGCGGCAGTGGAACAGTAAACTCTGGAACATTAGGACAAATTGCATTTTATGGCGCGAGCGGCACAGCAGTTTCAGGTACATCAACTCTCTTCTTGTCGAATGGAAGTGTGGGATTGGGCACTTCAACACCAATACAAAAATTTACATTTGTCGGTTCAAATGCAAACAATAAAGATCAAATTACTTTCGATACAGCATCATCAGCAAATGGCGATGGTGTGTATTCTGTTTTCGGTCCATATGCATCTGCTTTGGGAGGTGACAGAACAGCTCAAATAAACATCACAAACAATATCACGGGTACCTATGCAAAATTCCGAGCCGGAATTATTTCGCCTGCCTCAGGTGCGGTACTTGAAGCCGGTGCTGCTGCTTCGGGTGCTGCTTATGCTCCAAGCTCAGGTTACCTCACGACAATCGGCGCGTACGATATTGTTCTTGGTCCTAACGCTACCGATGCACTCCATTTGAAAGTGGGTGGTAATGTAGGAATCGGAGACACAAGTCCTGGCGCAAAGCTAAGCGTAGTTTCTGGTAATCCAGCAACACCATATGCAGGTATAAAACTTCTTTCTGGCGGAAGCACTAGCTATACATCATATGCAATAGGAAGAACTGCTGTTGAGGGTTATTGGTTTTCAGCTGCTAATGCTAATGATTATGTCACTGGTACTGCAGCGGGCGACTCTGGACTCATAACAACAGGAGGAAAATTATTCTTCTCAAACAACGGTGTCGGCGGAGCATCTGCTATGGTCCTCTCGGGAAGCAAACTCGGTATTGGTACAACAACTCCAGGCTCACTTCTTTCTGTTGGTAATACAAATGGAATTAACTTCGGCACGGCGACTTCAACATTTTCTACAACCGGTGGTATCAATCTGGTTGCGGGATGCTTTGCAATCAATGGTTCATGTATTGGTGGAAGTGGAGGTGCTTCATCACAATGGACGACATCGGGAAATAATATCTATTACACAACAGGAAATGTTGGTATCGGTACAACAACCCCAACAGCTCTTCTTCAGGTAACAGGAACAACATCAAATCAATTAACACTTGGGTACGATACATCAAACTATTCGACATACACTGTCGATAGTGGAGGAGGTACAACAATTGCGACAACTGGAACATCTCCAAATTACAGCATCAACATGGGTAGTGGTGGAAACTTTAGCGTCAATGGTGCACTCTATTACAGTTCGACAAACAGATCTTTGTCACTTAACAACACATCGTCTGCATCACAGTTTGAAGTGGCCGTTCCTATAGCTGCAACAAATGCTGTGCCTACAATGACGAGCTATACCGCTCCTAGTGGTATTGCATCTTCAACAGCAGAATACAACGCATCTTCATGGCCTACATGGCAAGCATTCGATGGATCGATAACGACAAAATGGTTCATGCAGGGAACTTCTGGTTTTCTCTCATATCAATTTGCAGCATCAAAAGCTATCACTTCATATAAAATGTATGGAGCGATCGACCCAACGTGGGCACCAAAAAACTGGACCTTTGAAGGTTATAACGGAACAAGTTGGGTAGTGTTGGATACGAGATCAAACGTAACAAGTTGGTCTGGATGGAATCAGTACACCTTCACAAACACAACACTTTACAGCGCGTATAGAATAAACGTTACAGCAAACAACGGTGGAGCGTATCTTGGTCTTGAAGAATTGCAGATGTTTGAAGCAAACTCCTATACTCCAGGCTTTGATGTTACAACTGGCGGTCTTGTTGGTGTTGGTACATCAAGCCCGGGTGCAAAATTGGCAATCTCAAACTACGGCGGAGGCAACCAGTCGCTCTTTGTTGTAGCGTCGTCATCTGGAGCTCTTGCTACTTCGACAAACTTTATAATCAACAACTTCGGAAAGGTAGGTATTGGTACGTCTTCGCCCGCAGCACAACTTACTACTACGGGTACAGTGCAGTTCGCAAACTTCGGAGCAGGTACGCTTTCAACTGACGCAAATGGAAACCTCACTGTTTCATCCGACGAGAGGCTTAAGGATATCCAAGGAGATTTCACTGACAGTTTGTCGGAGATTCTTGCTATTAATCCAATTCTTTATAAATGGAAAGCAGACACAGGTCTTGATACAGGCACAGTCTATGCTGGATTCTCAGCGCAAAATGTTAAAGAAAATATTCCTGAGGCAGTTGGAGTCGATAAAAATGGCTTCCTCACACTTTCAGATAGGCCAATCATCGCAGCACTCGTGAATGCTGTAAAAGAAATCGCAAGCGTCACAGATGACTTCAAGAAAAAGCTTGTTGAGTGGTTTGGAAGTGCGACAAATGGTATCCATGATTTGTTTGTCGGTACTTCACATCAAGAAACATTGTGTGTTGGTAGTGCTTCAACAGGGGAGACATGTGTGACAAAAACTGAGCTCGACAATCTCCTTCGAAATGCAGGTCAGACTGTCACAACATACAAACAGCAATCATCAACAGAAAATTCTTCTCCAGCAGATGAATCAACTTCAACTGTCTCAAGCACGAACGCAACATCCACAATAGAAGAAACATCAACTTCAACTCCGACTATTGTTCCCATATCTGATACGACAGCAACTTCATCAGACACAACCGTCGCAGACATTGCGGTAACTTCTTCAGATGCAAGTACAACTTTTTCGGATGCATCCACAACCTCTGCACAATAGTTCCACAGTTTGAAAGCGGCAAGGTATAATATTTGTAATGGAAGCAAAACATTCTTCTTTTGAAAACATTTCTCTAAATTCTCCCGAAGCAGAGCTCGAGCATCTTTTGCGTGCTGTGTCTCATAAAGAGAAACATGTCAGCGAGAATTTTGAAAAGACAGACCGTGAAAGCATCATCAGACAAGAGGTGCGAAATTATGCGCACAAGCATCCTGATGAAGTCCTCGAGAAAGGCTACAAAATGCTTGAAAGAGAAGCGAAAGAAATCGTTCTTGAGCTTGCTCCTGAAACTCACGACAAAAAGATGGAAGAGCTTCTTGCCATCGTGCAAGAAAAAGGAATCCGAAACGCGCTTTCGATTGTCGACCTCATGGGAAATCCTCATCTTACAGACGATTTTCATCGTTTTCTTGTTCAATATGTCAAAGCGGGACTTGGAGCACCTGACGTAGAAGGGCGAAGCGAACTTGCGAAAGATCTTCGTACTGCACTTTTCGAAATCAATTTTCCTGATAAAACCGAGAACGACGAAAAGCCTCTCAAAGAACTGATTTCCTCGATGGAACAGTTTTATGCCGGGCTTCTTTCTGTTGGTAACTCAAGTGCAGCTGAACATGATTATTTTTCTATTGAGCTTGCGAATCCTGAAGGCTCGCATGAGACTGTCTTTTTTGTTGCCGTACCGGAGAGTAAAAAAGATCTTTTTGAAAAACACATTCTTTCAGTGTTTCCGAAAGCGAAAGTTTTTGAGAAGAAAGATGATTACAATATTTTCAATTACGACGGCGCCCCAGCAGCTCTTACGGCACATCTACATACCAATTCAGTTTATCCTTTAAAACTTTACGAAGATTTCGACTACGATCCTCTCCATGTTCTCCTTAATACTTTTTCAAAGATAGACCGTGATGGGGAAGGTGTAGCGCTTCAAGTTATCATTCGGCCTGACAAAGAAGGGTATTTATCGCGCTATGAAGAAGCTTTAAAGGAGCTTGAAAAAGGTGTGCCACTGAAAAAAGCACTTGATATTCGCCATAGTGTTTTTGGTGAGATTGGCAAAGCAACAAAAGATATCGCATTTGAAGGGGTGAAAGATCTTTTAGGAATGACACACTCTGGTAAAGAAAATAATGAGCGGGTTATTGAGGAAATTAAGAAGAAAATTGCTTCGCCAATTCTACTTGCTGATATAAAAATTGTTGCTTCGGCAAAGAATTCTCATCGCGCAGAACAAATCGCTTCAGAAATAGCATCATCATTTAATCAGTTTGAAAATACAGCAGGAAATAAACTCGTCTGGAGCGCTGTGTCTTCAAAAAAACTTCAGGAAACACTTCGAAATTTTTCATATAGAAGATTTGAAAAGGGGGAAGCGGTGCCACTTTCAATCAGTGAAATGACAACTCTTCTTCATTTCCCAGCGAATAGTATCAATTCTCCTCATCTTAAAGTGGCAAAAGCTGCGACAGCGCCTGCGCCCGTTGATATTCCAGAAAATGGAACACTCCTTGGCGCCAACGTTGATCGCAATGCACATCATAATATTTTTATAACCCCCGAGGATCGACTTCGTCATATGTATGTCATTGGACAGACAGGAACAGGAAAGACAACTCTTCTTAAGAATATGATTATTCAAGACATTATAAATGGTGCCGGTGTTTGCATGATCGATCCGCACGGAAATGATATTGAAGATATTCTTGCTCTTATTCCCCCTGAGAGATACCAGGACGTGATTTATTTTGATCCAGGCTATGCACCACGTCCGATGGCTCTCAACATGCTTGAATATGATCCAAAATTCCCAGAGCAGAAGACATTTGTGGTCAATGAAATGCTTTCAATCTTCAATAAGCTTTTTGATATGAAGACTGCAGGTGGGCCTATGTTCGAGCAGTATTTTAGAAATGCCGTTCTTCTTGTGATGGATGATCCGGAAACAGGAAATACTCTTCTCGACGTATCACGCGTGCTTGCATCAAAACAATTCCGTGAACTCAAACTTTCTCGCTGCAAGAATCCTGTTGTTCTTCAATTCTGGCAGGAGATCGCAAATAAGGCAGGTGGAGAAGCATCTCTTGCAAATGTGGTGCCGTATATCACATCAAAGTTCGATGTATTCCTCACAAATGACATTATGCGACCGATCGTGGCACAGGAACATTCTACTTTTAATTTCCGAGAGATCATGGATAAGAGAAAAATTCTTCTTGTAAATCTCTCAAAAGGAAGACTCGGTGACATCAACTCAAATCTTATCGGTCTTATTATTGTTGGAAAGATTCTTATGTCTGCGCTTTCGCGTGTAGATTCACTCGGTGCTGATCTTCCACCTTTTTATCTTTTCATCGATGAATTCCAAAATATTACGACAAATTCGATCTCTCAAATTCTTTCTGAAGCACGAAAATACAAACTCTCACTCACGATTGCTCACCAATTCATCGCGCAGCTCGAGGACGAAATAAAAGACGCTGTATTTGGAAACGTTGGTTCTATTGCAGCATTTCGTGTCGGTGCTGATGATGCAGAATATTTGGAAAAACAATTCGAACCAGTGTTTACTGCAAATGATCTCATCAATCTTGATAATAGAAATGCATATGTAAAACTTCTCGCAAACGGAAGACCAGTAAGGCCATTTAGTATGGAGACGCTTCCACCAAAGAAAGGGAATAAAGAGGTTGCGAGCAAACTCAAAGAGCTTTCATATCTTACCTATGGCCGTGATAGGCATATTGTTGAAGCGGATATCATGAAGAAATATAGAAAAGATCCACCACCAGAGCCTAAATTACCCGCTGATCCGTTTGGTGATCTTTTGAAACCGAAATCATAAAACAAAAGCCGCGCCCGAGGGGCGCGGCTTTTGTTTTATATGGGATTTATTTTTTCTTCGTCTGTGTGAATTTCTCGTGAGCTGTTTCGTATGTGTAGATTTCAGACTCAGAGAACCAGTGTGCAATTTCGAGAGCTGCTTCTGTTGTATCGCCTGAAGCGTGAACGAGGTTTGGAATACCAACATCGTTTGCATCAGCATGTCCGAAGCTCATGTGAGAGTAGTCTCCGCGGATTGTTCCTGGGAGAGCAGACTTTGGCTCTGTTGCTCCTACCATCTTTCGAACGAGGGCTACTGCCTCAACTCCTTCGAGTACGAGAGCAATAACAGGACCTGCGTTCATCATAGCAAGCGTGACATCGAAAGCCTTCTGGCCTCGGCGTGAGACCATCTTTCCGATGTTCTCATAGTGGTGATAAAGATGATCGTATGAAGGGGCGAGCATTTTCGCACCGACAATCTTAAGTCCAACTTTCTCAAAACGAGTGAGGATTTCTCCTGCAATGCCTCGCTGGATTGCGTCAGGCTTTAGTACTACAAGTGTTTTTTCCATATGTAACAAAATTTCTGATAATTTAACGTGCGGTCATTATAGTCGGGAAGGGTATCAAAAGCAAGAAATAGATTTAATAAAAATCAATAGAAAAATAAAGTGAGATTTTTAGCGGTTTTTAAATTTTTTTCTTGAAAAATTTGTGAAATGTTTTCTTTTTTGCTGTCGTGCTTGATTGAAAAGAGGAGAGGAGTAAAATCATTAGTGGTTATCAACGAAGTTACCTTAAGTTACGTGTTTTTAAGGGACTGTATCTTTCGGACATCCTCGGGTGGCCGTCGAGTGTCCCACCTAAATTTGATTTAGGAGTAACACGTAGTTGATAGCCCTTGAAAGAACCGCAACTTTCGCCAGGTGCGGTTTTTTCTTTTTCTCTAAAATATATGGGGTATAATTATTCGTACATGGCAGCAAAAAGAATACAATTTCTCCGTCAGATCCTCACTATAAGTTTTATTATGGCTGTTTTTTACATATCAGTCCTCAAATTCCATCTTCAGTGGACGAATCACTGGATCGATATTCCGAGCCATCTTTTGGGTGGTGCTGATACGACTCTTATTGTCTGGGCGTATGGATTTTATGTCTGGAAGAAATCATTTTTTTATGCGGAGAGACTTACCACTTTAGCTGCGGCGCTTATTGTAGGATTTCTCTGGGAAGTTTTTGAAGCACATTTTCATATTTCATCACCTTTGGCTGTGGGGTATTGGCGTGACACATTTTCTGATCTTGTCTGCGATGTCATTGGGGCATTCTTTGCATATTATTATTTTGTAAAACCGAGAATAGATAAAATAAGAGAGAGCTAATATGGATCAAAACAAACAAACAAAGAAACTGAAACTGACTTTCATTACAGGAGTAAATACTGTAACAGGTGCGAACTTTCTTCTCGAGACACTTCCAGAGGAAAATAAAGATAATGGAGAGAAGGTAAGAATTCTCGTTGATTGTGGTCTCGAACAGGGAGATGAAGGATCTAACACGCACAATCACACACCTTTTTCATATAACCCAGCTGATATGGATTATCTTCTCCTTACGCATGCACATATGGATCACCTGGGAAGAATTCCAAAGCTCGTGAAAGATGGATTCAAAGGAAAAATTTTTTCAACACCTGAGACAAAAGCGCTCGCTCCAATCATGTATGAAGACGCACTTAAGATCTTTAAAAATGATATGGAAATTACAGGTGAGACGCCTTTGTATGATGAGGCAGATGTGGAAGCGGCATTTAAATTGTGGCATGAGATTCCGTATTACTCCGCGACAACTCTTCGCGGTGGATTTAGTGTTGTAGCGAAAGATGCCGGACATATTTTGGGTTCAGCGATGTATGAAATTACATATAACGGTACAAAGATTGTCTTTACGGGAGATCTGGGAAACACGCCGTCACCAATTCTTAAAGCAACAGACGACATTACGGATGCGACATATCTTGTGATGGAAAGTGTGTACGGAGATCGCAATCATGAGTCACACGAGGATCGCATTAGTAAACTCGAAGATGTCATTGAAGAAGCGTATTCAAGAAAGGGGACACTTTTAATCCCATCATTTTCACTGGAGAAGACCCAGATTATTCTCTATGAAATGAATAAGCTTCTTGAGAATTCACGTATTCCACGCATGCCGGTATTTCTTGATTCACCGCTTGCGATAAAGATTACGAAAGTTTACGAAAAATATTCGAAGAATTTTAATGTTGTAGCAAAAAAAGAGGTGCAGCACGGCGATGATATTTTCAATTTTCCAGATCTGAAGCTCGTAGAGCATTCAGAAGAATCGAAAAAAATACTCCAAGTGCCGCCGCCAAAAATTATTATCGCAGGTTCGGGAATGAGTAATGGTGGCCGTATTATGCATCATGAGGTGAACTATCTACCAGATCCAAAAAATACAATTCTCCTTATTGGATATCAGTCACTTGGTACGCTCGGAAGACATATTCAAAATGGTGAGAAGAATGTGATGATCTTTGGAAATAAAGTGCCTGTGCGTGCGCATGTTATGACGATCAATGGCTACTCTTCACACATGGATTCAGAACATCTTCTCGAATTTGTTTCAAAAACGAGAGACACAATAAAGCGAGTGTACACTGTGATGGGGGAACCAAAGACGTCGCTTTATCTTGCACAGCGCATTGAAGATTATCTTGGTGTCGATGCAAGACATCCACAGAACGGAGAGAGTGTCGTCCTAGAGTTCTAATTCTAAGACCAATAAATAGCTGAGTTCAGAGTGAGAAAATTTTAATTTTCTCACTCTAGGGATATAATTAATCCATGCAAACACTTCATAATGATCGTCACGATCATTTCAAAATAAAAATCTGTGTCTCGGGTGCTGCTGATATGGGACACCTTCCTCCAGAAGATCATCAGATGGCAAAAGAAATCGGAAGACAGATCGCACTTTCTGGTGGGGTGCTTACAACGGGAGCAACGACAGGCTTTCCGTTTTGGGCTGCGATGGGCGCAAAAGAAGCAGGAGGAATGTCGATTGGTTTTTCTCCTGCGCGTTCTGAAAAAGAGCACGTAGATGTATACAAACTTCCGCTCGATTATATGGATATCATTATCTACACAGGCTTTGGTTATCCTGGCCGAGATCTTTTCCTTACACGTGCATCAGACGCAGTAATTGAAGGGCCAGGACGAATTGGTACATTTCATGAATTTACAATCGCTTATGAAGATGAAAAACCGACAGGAGTTCTGACAAGCGATGATTGGAAAACCGATGACATCATCAAAGAAATTCTTGAAAATAGTCATCGTGATGCATCAAATGTTATTTTTGATTCCGACCCAAAACGATTAGTGGAAAGACTTATCGATATGGTCAAAAAGAAAAAAGTGAATGATTCAAGTGAAGGGGATCCATTCCGTCCGCCGAATTTGCAAAATATTAGGTAAAACAAAAGCCGCTCCCGAAGGGGAGCGGCTTTTGTTTTTATTACTGCTGTTTATTTTACAGCCTCGATGAGTTTTCCGAATGTTCGAGGTGATTCTGCTGCAAGAGTTGCGAGAATCTTTCGATCGATCACGATGCCCTTTTTCTTAAGGCCGCCGATGAATTTGCTGTATGAAATACCTGCTTCCTTGAGGGGGACAGAGAGGCGAACGTTCCAAAGCTGTCGGAAATCATTCTTCTTGTCTCGTCGGTGAGCGAAAGCATATGTTCCAGCGTGTGAGATTGCTTCGTAAGCTGCGCGCTCTTTATTGCCTCGCGCAAAACGATAGCCTTTCACCATCTTGAGAACATTTCTTCGTGTTTTGAGAGCGTTAACTCCTTTTTTTACTCGTGTCATGACAGTTTATTTATGCATTAATGAGGAAACGTCGTTTGTCTCGCTGGCTCATAGGGAAATCTGCAGATCTCTTTTTATTAAGCTGCTTTGAGCGTCGTTCCTTGGCGTTGAAATGGTTCTGACCTGGCTTTCGCGCTTTGATCTTTCCGTTTTTCGTTACCTTTAGTCTTTTTGTGTATGATTTATTCGTTTTCATTTCTCTATATTACTTGTCTTTTTCGAGAAGCATTGCGAGGCCTTTTGGACCTCTCTTTGCGGGCTCTGCTACCTTGTAGGGAACCGAGATGAGCTTCAGTATTCGGTCGAGTCTTTCGCGAAGGAATTTCTCGTCGAGATACTTTGAGCGTCCTGAGAGGAAAAGCTCTATACGTATCTTATGCCCTTCGCCAAGCCACTGTGATGCTTTCTTCGCTTTGAGGTCGAGATCGTGCTCGCCAGTGCCGATTTTTACCTGAAGGGATTTGATTTCAACGTTGTGCTGCTTTGCGGCAGCTGCCTTTCGTTTCTTATTGGCTTCGTACTGGAATTTACCATAATCACTTATTTTTGCAACGGGAGGTACTGCTCCGGGCGAGATCTCGATGAGATCAAGGCCATGCTCGGCTGCTTTACTAAGGGCTTCGGAGAGGGAAAGTACTCCGTAGTTTTCGCCCGCAGGACCGATCACTCGCACCTCGCGAGCTCTAATATTATGGTTGATTCTTGTTTCTGGTGTTGCCAATGTATTTTTGCTGTTTCCTCTATATTCACCGCAACATGAGCTGCGGAGAGGGAATATGAAAAAAGCCCAATAATTATAGCATATTTTTCTATCAAATCAACTCCATGAGCACTTTTTGTCCAAGGTCTGCCCTCGGGTAAAAAGTGCTCCAAAATCCAAGGCCAGACCTTGGATTTCTCGAGTTGTTTAAGAAGTTTCGAGTATAAAAAATTGGAGGCGCGCATGGCGACCTCCATTGTTGTTAACCTTGTTGATTCCTATCCTCTCGAGAAGAACTTGAAGCGCGGCTTTGGTGCCGGCTTTGCTGCTGGCTCCGGCGTCGGTGTGGCCGATGCCTCAGGCTCTGGCTCGGACCTAGGCCCGGACTCGCGTTCTACGATCTCAGGCTTGGCATCCTCAATAGACGCCGCTTCCGCTTCGTGGACATTCGGCTCTTGGAGCTGGAGTGGGGCGGGCGGGTGAATGATCGCCCGGGCATCGTCGATCGACAAAGCTAGGAATTCACGAATTGCCGCGATACTGTTGAGCATCGGGTAAGACGTGACGTCGGGCCACATTTCGCCGTTTTGTCGGACGAATTTTGTGACCCAGCGTTCCTCGAGAGCTTTTTCCTCGCTCGAAGTGAGCCGGAGCTTCTCGATTGGTTTCTCCCAGATGAGCCGCGGTTCGCCACCACCGCTTTCAGGGATGATCCAGATCGAGCCGTCACGGCCTTTCTCGATCCTTTGCTTGACCACGACGTCGAAGCGAAGAAGCCACGCAATGATGTCTTCTTTGCTTTTGTGCGCCGTAATGGTGCGGATCGGATCGAATTCGCTCTTGTCGAGAGCGAGCAGTCGGTCTTTGAAGGCGGAGTCGCTTTCGTCTTTACCGTCCTCATCCTTGAGTCGAACGAATCCGAGTTCGGTGAGTCTCACCTGGATTTCGGAGCTTTCCACAAACCACCGATCCCAGAACTCCGCTTCGGGTTCTTCTTCCTTTGGCACGTATGGTTTGAGCACCCAATCTTTCTCTGCTTGAGAGCGAAGATCGAGATGGTCGAAAACCGGACGAGCGCGGAGGAAGTTTCCATCTGCGTCGCGTTCAATGCGCGACGGACCGATACTGAAGCCGAACTGACGAGTCTGTTTCCAGCCACGCTCTTTGCCGAGCTGGTCGAGCCGTGCTTGATCCTCCTCGAACTGCTTATGGAGATGGCTCCACAAGTGCGTCTCCGTAATTTTCTGAAACGCTGCGACTTCGTCTTTTGTGTAGCCGGAAGGCTTGAGAAAGACTTTGTCGAGCCAGACCACGTGCTTGAGGCACTCGGGTTCTACCCGACGAAATTCGCGAAACGCCTTTGCGTACGCTCTCTTCGTTTTCGGATGGTCGTAGCCTTTCTTGCCCTCGAGCTCGGTCGCTTCGGAAAGGAGTTGCCAGGCTGTCGCCTGAATCTTCTCGATCTCTTCGACGTCGCCGAGTCCGGAGACGTCGGTGGGCTCGAGAATGTGATCTTGGATGAGTCCTTTGCAGCGAATGCCGCTCAGGTTGCCGCGAAGATTACTCAACTCGCCGTTTACGAAGCAGAAACCTTGCAGACTCGGGCTGATGAGCCCGGAGTAGGGAGTCTTCGAACGAAGCACGAGCTTCGGGTGAATAACTCCCTCACATTCACGGATGTCCGCGAAGATGAGCTGATGGTTTCCATAGGTCTTGCCACTGACGTTGTGTTTGCTCGAGTGGAGGCCTGTGGGCTCCGCCGCGGCTTTCGCTGCAGCGATTTCCTCGAGCTCCTTTTCGAGCTGCTTTTTTGAGGTTTGAGCCGCAAGCTCACGCTGTTTCCACAGCGGGAGCGGGGCCTTTGTCGCCGGTCTGCCGTTTGTTACCTCGGTTGCCTTCGGCGTTTCTTGCGTCGGATCCGCACCTTGGCCATTTGCAAGACGGCCTGTATCCATGTGGGTTGCTGGAGTCATAAGTATGATGTCGGTTTGGTTCGTTTTGGTTTGGTTTATGAATCTATAGGTTATGTAAAGAACGTGCGGATTCTACAATTAAATTTGAAGATGCGCAAGGGGTATGTGCCTTGCAAAGAATTTCTAAAAAAGTGTGGTTTGGTATAAAAAAATTCGAGACGACTGGGTCGCCTCGATGGTGTGGATTTGCTATTTTTTTCCTCGGCCTTTGGGAACGCCGATCCAAAGTTCTTGATCGCCGTTTTTGTCCGGCGTAAGAGCACCTGTAACGGTGCCTTGACCCGTTTCGACACCGCCGTAGAAGAGTTTTTCAAGCATATCTTTTGCAAGGTATGGAGCCATTTGATTGGCTAGCTTGGAAGCGTCTTCGGCGGTGAGTTCGAGTTTGAGTGGGGCAGTTGGTTTGTTCGCTTGCGCAAACTTTCCAACTTCTTCCTTTACAGCAGTGGTAATGCGACCAAGGTCCTCATCGGAGAGATGAGGGGCGGTTGCTGTTACTGTCGTCGTCTCCTTGACCGTAGTCGGAGGAGAGGGAAGAGTGATCTCACCTTTCTGGAACTTCAGAGCGATCGAGTCGACGGTTTGCTTTGCGGTCGCTTGCGCGATCGCAGCGCTGTCGATTTTCTCGGGCGTCGGGAGACTCTTACTCACTTCAGCCGCGATCTGGCTTTCGTTGACTCTGGCTTTGGGAGTGCCAATGCCGACCCATTGAAGGATCTGGTTCACGAGGACGATTGCGATGCCGATAACGCAGATGAGTTCCCCAAGTGTCATGCCTTTGGTTTTCTCAAGCACCGCAACGCGCTTCTCAAGGAGGTCCTTTTGTTTGCGGTCATCGAGAAGTTCGAGGTAGGTTGCTTCCTGATCCCGAGGAGACATGTCACTGAAGAACTCAAAGCTCGAAGGAGGTTTGCCATTCTTCGGGCGGAATTTTTTCGATTCTGGCGAAGGTGACGTTTCCACTTTCTGTCGCTCGTGTTGTTCCACGCGGTTTGCGGGCATGGGCTCTTCCTCATGATGTTCCACTGGCGGTTTTGGCGCCGGCGGAATATGTGTTCCATTCGGCGGTTTTGGCGCCGAGTGCGGTATGGGCTGATTCATGGTGTTTCGTTTTGGTTTTGATTCACCGTCTAACCCGGAGTGGGTGGCGGCGCATAGAAAAGGGAAGTATTTTTACCCTCCTTTTCTATGCGCCGGTCCACATCCTATCCACATATCTCTTCACGCAATCTCTAGTTTTATAGCAAATCTATCAAAGTGCTGTATGTACGGAATATACATTACTTTTTAGAAAAGTCAATATATTTTCTCACGATTTCCCTGCAAAAGAAGACAGGGTAAAAAGAGTAATCTGACCGATTAGATGGGCCTACTTTTAAGATCTATGCCAATGCTGTAGTCGTCCCATGCGACCAAGTGCCAGCCTTTTTCTTTCTTTGGTACGAAGAATCCCTTTTTATATTCGCACACTGTGACAGATGCGTTGTTTGAGCCATTGAGAAAACTTAATTTGTTGTACTCTCGTGCGGTCAGTTTTTCACCTTCGAGAATATATGCAACAACGAGGCGAAGAAAAATTCCATGAGTGACAACAAGTGTAAATGTCTCCGGCCGCTCTGCAAGAAAGTCGAGAAGTTTTTTTGCACGCGCCTTAAGATCTGCAAAATTTTCTTCATCGGAAAAACGAAAATTATCATCATGTGAAGTTTTGTCCATGATCTCCACAATGCGAATGACTTCTGGATCGGTAATCGATTTGCCGATAATCTCTTTTGGGTTACGTCTTTCTGCGAGGAGGGCGTTGTACTCAATTGGTTTCTTCACATAGTGTGAAATGATCTCCGCAGTTTCTTTTGTACGCTCATAAGGACTCGCGAGAATGATTTCTATTGGATGATGCTCAAGTCTTTCACCGGTCTGTTTTGCTTGTTCGCGTCCTTTCTCAGAAAGTTTTCCGTCAGGACCTTGTCGAAGTCCTTTTGCATTATTCTCACTTTCACCGTGTCGGACAAAATAAAATAGTTTTCGCATAAAAAGATTATAACAAAATAAAAAATTATTTTTTGAAAATAAAAATTCGGCCAGGTGGCCGATTAATATCCTCGATATGCTTCCGCGGTGAGAGGCTTCTGTCCTCGCTGTGGCTGCCAGAAGAATTTTTTCCTATCTTTTGAAATGAGAGTTGCTCTTTTGTCGGGAAGTCGCTCAACAACTTTTTCAAGCATCGGAATTTCTCCAATGTAGAAGCGAGTGATGAGTTCAGGTGTTGACTCAAGACATCCAGCTTTGAGGGAAAGCACCCACGAAGCTTTTACTGAAATGCGATTGTTCTCAAGAAAAACTTTCCCAATACCAATCGTTATTTCTTCGCCCGTGAAAAGATGCTGCAAATCCAGAGTCCCACCTTCATACTCTGGGAGGTGATTGACGAACTCGCGAATGTTCATTTGTTGAGAAGTCTGCTCCTCTTTCAAAAAAAGTCAACGACTATTCTTGCGAACTTTTTACGAAATCATATGTGATATTTGAAATTCCAGCGAGAGTTTTTTGAAGCCTGTCCCAATTTTCTCCAGCTGCCATAATGCAGAGAAGATATGGATGGTTGGGATAATAGACAACGCCACAATCATGGAGTTCGTCATTTCCTGAAAATGTTGCTGGAGTATGCGTGAATTCGCCAAATTTATGAGACACAATCGTACCCGCAGGTACTCCTGCAACAATGCCATCATTGAAATTTGAATAACTCAATAATTGAAGTGCTTCCTCTGAAAGATTCCAAGGAAGATATGTTGAATTAAAAAGTGAACGGAAAATCACAGAATATGAACGTGCGGACATATAGTCTGTTTGGTCTGCATTCGACACGGAAGGGAGACGGAAAGTCGAATATACATTCTGGAATGCATTATTGATATCGCTATCTGAAAGCAGTGCAGATGTTGCGCCGTTGTCAGAATCGATAATCATTGCATTCATAAGTTCGGAAATTGTGTGATTACCAACAGATAGAGTGTGTTCTGGCTTGTAGTGTTGTCCACTCTCGTCTGGTCCCGCGTAGTAAAGAGTATGGGAAAGAAAACCTGGGTCAGTGTAGGACAAACGAAGGCAAGCGATCATAACAACAACTTTAAGCATGCTTGCAGGTTCGTATGTCTCATCTTCGTTAATTCCAGTCCAATGACTTGTGTTAAGGTCACGGAAATAAATAGAAATTTTATCCGCAGCACCATTTTTTGTTGAACTGGCAATAAAATCATTTATATTTTTTGTATAAGATGCAAATTCATCCGCGTAAAAGTCTTTACTTACTTTAGAAAAAAGGAGGGGATTGATGAAGTGATATTCGGGAGAATTAATGCGCACATCTACTGGCGCTGGTAGTGAAATCTGTGGCTCTAATTTTTTCTCAAAAAGCCATCCGCCAGCAAAAGAAAGGAATATTGTTCCAAGTAAACCAGTTATCCAATAAGTTTTTTTATTTTTGTAACGGAGCATCATGTGGGGTAGAAGTAGCTGTTGAAGTTGCTGTGATCGTTGTCGATGTTGCTAGTTCGCGAGTGGTTGTCCCGGATGTTGCGGTGCTATTTTCAATAGGTATGTCAGACTTTTTTGTAGAAAGAAGATCGATGCCTGTTTCTGGAAGTGTGGTGACTTTGTTATACCATAGGAGCCCTGCTGAAATGACAACAACGATGACTATGCAAACAATAAAAGTTTTATGCGACATATACGTAGTCATACTCTAACGTATATTTATACGGATGAGAAATTTTTTTAGATGCAAAAAAATCGAGCCTTATTCGTGCTCGTTATCAATAAATGCATGCAATGTACGGAGAAACGCTCTTGCCAGATCGAGTGCATCATAAGCGACTTCGTACTCTTCGAATGCTGTTCGCTGTGATCCGAAAATGATCTTCCGGTACACTTCGCTATCAATCACGAAAAGTTGAATGGTACAGAGTTCGATCGGAGATGATGTCTTACTCGTCTTAAAAAGAGTGAGCAGAAAGCAGGGGAACTCTGGCAGGGAATCTGAAGCAATACGTGCTCTTTGATTGTGCCTAAGGATCACCGCTCCGTCTTCGCTTACATATTTGTGTACACGAAGTCGTTCGATCTCGAACATTTTGCCTTCATGTCGAAGCGTTTCACTGCGCGCTTTATATAAAGAAAGAAAATAAGTTTTCGGCACAGCTTTACTTTTTTGGCAAGGGTGATACTATGCCGACAATTATGGAATCCACTACTTTCAATGTGGTTCCGAAGCTCTTTCAGAAGTACAAAAGGAGTCTGTATGCAGAGGAGGAGGAAAAAGAAGCGGGTGAGACAGTTGTCACACTTTGCTTGGGACAAGTCACATGTCTTCTTCTCAAAATGATTCAACCTAAAAGCGAGGCAGGAAAATGGTCGCTTGAGTTTCATTTTTGGGGCACAGGTGTGACGTGTGACAAAGACAGCCGATCATTGGCTGCAGTTGTCGTCGATCAAGAAGATGGCACAGCGCCCATCTTCACCAAAAACCACGACATTTTTTCGAAGGTTACAAGGCCTGATGTACTTGAAATTCTCAATGAGGTTCTGAAAGAGTCGGAACTTACCAAAGCAGCCTAGGCTGCTATTTTTTTGGATAAAATATTTAAATCTTTATATAAAAAATTCCCGCTCTCACTTTATGTGTGCGGGATTAGCTCCAAAGTACTTGTAGGTCCGGGTCGACTTTCGCCGACTTTTTAATACCGGCGTTAATCTCGATCGCCTCATCGATGCACTTGCGTGCGGTGGTGATATTGCCGAGCCTCGCTTCGTAGCAGGCCAGATTGTAGTGGAGAATACCAGTTCTCCGAATCCAATCTGGTGCGGCCATAAGCACTTGCTCAGCTTTTTCACACCTGTCCAATTGATGGAGTGCGAAAGCGCGTTGAACAAAGAATTCACCCTCGCCAGGATGAAGACCTGTAGCTTCTGCAGAGACCCATTCCGCTTTTCGCCACTCCTTTTTATGGAGGAGCAAGCGCACTTGCGCGAGCATAACGGGAGGTTCTTTCTGTTCTTTTTTCGGAATCCGCTCAAGTTCTGCGAGAGCTTCATCAAGAAGAGAGAAGAACATATAGCCGTCGGCGGCATTAAGCGCATGTTGGGTTTCCGTACTTGGGACCTTTGCAGGTTCGTGTAGATAGAGCATAAAACTAAATAAACTATACAACTATAATCATATATGTCAAATGTTGTTTCGGTTCTATACCAGATACAATTGATGTCATGAATCGTCTAAAATCAATTCTTGTATTTCTCATAGTTGTTATTCTTTTTTTATTTGTGGCAAATTTTGTTTTCTATGAAGCCCTTGTTCTTGTTCTCAGTCTTTCGCGCCCTTCATATATTGTTATGTCGATTCTTGCTCTCGGTAGTGTAAGCTTCATTGCCTCGATGCTTTTGGGAATGCGCTTCTATACTGTTTTCACCAGAATCTATTCCACACTCACAATGATCTACATGGGATTCTTTGGATATTTTTTTCTAGCTTCTGCACTCTATATTCCAATCTTTGCTTTTGTGGGCGATTCTTCACGATATTTTGCAATCCTTATTTTTGGAGCCGTAATTCTTGCAGGTATGTATGGAATTTTTCACAAGAGGACATTTGTTGTGAAAGAAGTAGCGATCGTTTTGAAAGGGATTTCAGATTCGTGGAGAAAAAGGAAAGTGGTATTTATAAGTGATCTTCATATTGGACAGATCAATGGTAAGAGTTTTGTAGAGAGATTGGTACAAAAATTAAAATATATATCTCCCGACATTCTTTTTATTGGCGGTGATCTTTTTGATGGCTCTGCGGCGGAGGGAATTTTAAAAAATATTTCTCCTCTGAAAGATTTACATATTCCTCAGGGAATTTATTTTGTGATGGGCAATCACGAAAGTTATGGAGATCAAAAATTATTTGAAGAGGCAATAAAAGAAGCGGGAATAGAAGTCCTAGATAATCAAAAGAAAATTATTGATGGTCTGCAGATTGTGGGAGTTGATTATGCGACAACTGCAGAAGAAAAAGATTTTGAAAATGTTCTCTTACATCTTCATATAGATAAAAATATACCTTCACTACTTTTGAAGCACGAGCCTAGTCATATACAGATTGCTGAAGATGCGGGAATTTCTCTCCAGATATCTGGGCACACTCACAAGGCACAACAGTGGCCATTTGAATATTTTGCTCGCATGGCATACGGACGTTTTGCATACGGTCTTCAAAGATCGGGCGAGACTCAAGTGTATACATCAAGCGGAGTAGGAACATGGGGTCCGCCGCTTAGAGTCGGTACTGATTCAGAGATAGTAGTTTTTACTTTTAAATAAAAATTGGTGGCAGCGCCACCATTATTTTATTTTAAAAGATCTTCGGAATGTTTTACCTCAAGATCTTCTGCGATCTTTTTTGCTGTGACACGGATTTTTTCGAGCTCCTGCTGTCTTTCTTCAGCAGTATCATAGCTTCCGCCATCTTTTCTCATGTCTTCTCCTCCCACGGTCACAATAATATTGAAACCGCCGGCGGCAGAAGAACGATCACCGTCCCATTCGTAGATCACAACTGTCGGTTTTCTTTTGCTCATATGAAAGGTGCAGATTTAATTCCAAAATATCACGGAACAAAAATTTTCAAAATAAAAATCTGTATATTTGCAACAGAGAATATTTATTGATATGGTCATTCCAGTTTTAAAACCGCATACAACTTATGACATCCAGTACATTCCTTACCGCGAAACTCCATGTTCGCCTCATTCTTCCAAATCCGGGAACAGGGCGTCAGATTACGGTCCTTCTTGATTCCGAAGATCACTTCGAAAAGCTCGAAGGTCTCTGCGTAAAAAAAGCCGTGATCGGCAAGTGGCAGCTTCTCTCGATTGAGGGATCTGCGCAGGAGATGTGGTCGCACAAGAGCACCGCCGTCCTCGAGGCGGAGAATGTTTCTCACGGAGACGATTGGGTTCTCGGGAAGATAAAAGATTAAAGCGCTTAGAGGCGCTATTTTTTTTACGAGTGGAGATGGGGAATCGGTCACAAATATTTTGTCTGTCAGTCACAGACCT
>JARIGV010000020.1 GCA_029288615.1 Candidatus Tayloriibacteriota bacterium | reverse complement strand
GGCCAAAGGCCCGCGCTGCTTTTACATATCTATTTTTTATTTAGAATTTGAGTTCCTCCATCGCCTCGTCAACACTCTTCATTGAAGATGAACCCCCGTTATCCATTTTCATTCCACCTTCTGGTTCGTTGATCTTCAAGTTCACACGAGCATTGTTTTTCATACCAACAACTCGGAGAAGTGTTCGAATCGCTTTCGCAGTATTTCCCTGTCGTCCGATAACTTTACCCATATCTGCTGGGTCAACAGAGAGCGTGAGAAGTACTCCCATCTCATCTACTGTTCGGCCAATCTTCACTGCGCCCTGATTATCAACAAGCGCCTTGATTACAAACTCGAGAAACTGCATGTCTTTTTCCTGCATATCTTTAAATGTTCTTACCTAACTTCCTTTAATAGACCACGCAAAAATTACTCTTTGCGTATCTATATTGTACCTGCGACAAGATAAAAATCAAAGCCGCGCATCCACAGGATGCGCGGCTTTGATTTTTATTTATTTATTGTATTACTCTGCTGGCTTTTCTTCTGGAGCTGGTGCTTCAGCTACCGGTGCAGCTTCAGGAGCAGGAGCTGGAGCGGCTTCCGTCGGAGTTTCAGTTACTTCAGGCTTTGCAACAGTCTTCTTTGGGAGAACGTTGATTTTCTTTCCTGTAATAATCTTTTCTGTGATGAGAAGGTTATGAACTGATGGAGTTGGCTGTACACCCTTTGAGATCCAGTGGAGAACTCGCTCTTTCTGGATTTCAGTTTTTGCCTTGCCACGAAAATCGTGGAAGCCAACAACCTCCAAAAGGCGTCCGCTCTTTGTGCTGTTTTCTGAGTCAGTTACAACAAGACGAAATGACGGCTCGTGCTTTCTTCCTACTCTTTGTAGTCGTATTTTCAACATAATTTGTGTTCGCACATACTAACAGAAGATGAAAAATCGGTCAACAGCAGGTTTTTATATATAAAAATTGGGCCATACAATGACCCTAGTTTAAGACACTTTCTTCCGTTCTTTCCTGTAAAGCCATTCAGCGCGGCACATATCCAAGATGATGCCGACACAAAAAGCTCCAATTACACCTTTCCAGAACTCAGATGTCACTTCCGAAAGTTTGAAATGAAAACTCTTCAGCGTGAATATGAGGCACGCTGTATAAAGCGCAAAAGGAAGATTACGAAGAAATAAAAGAGCGATTGTTTTCATCGACGAAATTAAATCACAATTTTGAACAATGTAAATATTTTCACAACTCAGTCGTAAAAAGATTTTTACAGAGCTTTTATACAAAAAGTTTCAAAAAAATTGGGTCATTGTATGACCCATAAATTAACGCAGTTTCAGCTTGTGTTTGCTTTTCGCGATCGCCGCTTCTTTGTGAGCAAAAATGATGGCCATCAAAAAGACCACCATTCCGCCAATAACCCACACAAACCAATACTTTCGCGGGTGCATAAAGAAGACCGGGTCAACAATAAGACCCATTATAAGCACAACCACAAAGAAAGCGCCGAGATAGGTCAGAAACCGAAACAAAAAATGAACGTTCATTGGTGAAAATTTATATCACAATTTTGAGAAAAGTAAATATTCTGGTATCATGCTCTTACATATGCATAAAAAGAAAACCAGCGGTAAACACATTCCCCATAAAACAGTCCGGACGGGTAAATTCAATTCCAAGATTGGCAGTCGAAATCTCATACAAGGAAAGATAAGCATCAACAGCAAAGGTATGGGCTTTGTCGCATCCGAACACCTCGAAGACGATATAGTCATTCTCGAAAACGACCTCAATACCGCCCTCCACAACGATGAAGTTGAAATCTCTCTCCTTTCAAAGAAAGACCGCGGCCGCACGACAGGAGAAGTTGTTCGTATCATAAAACGCGCAAAAGAAAGATTCGTAGGAACACTCCAGAAAGCTGGTTCAAACTTTTTCCTTCTTCCCGACGATGTTCGCATGTATCGCGACATTTTCATCCCCGCGCACGCATCAATGAATGCAGCGCCAAATGAAAAAGTGCAGGTCAAAATGAAACCATGGAAGGATGCGAAGAAAAATCCTGAAGGTGAAGTCATCAAAGTAATTGGTACTAAAGGAAAGAATGATGTTGAGATGCATTCCATTGTTCTTGAAAAAGGTTTTGAAGTAAGTTTCCCAGAAGATGTTGAGAATGAGGCTGCTTCCCTTCAAAAAGCATGGAAACCGATTCCAGAATCTGAAATCTCAAAACGTCGTGACATGCGACAAACAACAACATTCACAATCGACCCCCTCGATGCAAAAGATTTCGATGATGCGATCTCATATGAAGAACTTTCAAATGGCGAAGTTGAAATTGGCGTACACATTGCTGACGTATCTCATTACGTTCGCGAAGGAACAGCACTCGATAAAGAAGCTTTGAAGCGTGGTACAAGCGTTTATCTTGTTGATCGTACAATTCCGATGCTTCCAGAAATTCTCTCAAATGATCTCTGTTCGCTTAATCCCAACGAAGACAAACTCGCCTTCTCTGCTGTCTTTATCATGGATAAAAAAACAGCCGAAATAAAAAAACGTTGGTTTGGAAAGACAGTCATTAATTCAAATAAAAGATTTACGTACGAAAATGCGCAGGAAACTATTGATGCAAAATCAGGAGAATATTCAGGAGAGCTTCTTACTCTTAATTCAATCGCAAAGATTCTCCAGAAACAAAAATTCCAAAAAGGTGCAATTGATTTCGAAACAGAAGAAGTACGGTTCAAGCTCGATGAAAACGGACATCCTATTTCTGTCTACAAAAAACAGCGACTCGAGACTCACAAGCTTGTCGAAGAATTTATGCTTCTCGCAAACCGTGAAGTAGCACACTTCATCTGGCAAGGCGCAAAGAAAAAAGAAGGCATGGTCGGCATCTATCGTATTCACGATGTACCACAGCAGGAAAAAATCGCTGACCTCGCTATCTTTCTCAAAGCTCTTGGACACGATCTTCCTGTCATAAATGGCAAAGTAACATCACAAGATATCGGAGTGCTTTTGAAACAGATCGAGGGTTCTGCGGAAGAATCTCTCATTAAGACTGCGACGATCCGCTCAATGTCAAAGGCGATTTACTCTCCAGACAACATCGGGCATTTTGGTCTCGCATTTACTTATTACACGCACTTCACTTCACCGATTCGCCGCTACCCAGACCTTCTCGTTCATCGCATTCTTTTCCACCATCTCATCGACGCAAAATTCGGAAAGAATGAATTCGCAAAACTTAAAAGCATGGCAGATAGCTCTACCGAACAAGAGATCAAAGCAGCAGAAGCTGAGCGTGCATCAGTAAAAATGAAGCAGGCTGAATACATGGCAGATCATCTAGGAGAAACATTTGAAGGAACAATTTCTGGAGTCACTGAATGGGGTATCTATGTCGAAGAAGTAAATACAAAATGTGAAGGAATGATTCGTCTTCGTGACCTTTCCGACGACTTCTACAATCTTGATGAAAAAAATTACCGCATCGTCGGTGAGAAAACAAAAAAGACTTTTTCTTTGGGAGACAAAATAAAATTCAAAGTCATGGGAGCAGATATTGAAAGAAAAACTCTCGACTACGCACTCGTAAAATAAAGAATAAAAAATAGCGCCAAAGCGCTCTTTACATTGCCTCGCGCATGCGAGGACGATCTTTCCACGGCACCGGGCGAGTATCTTTATTCTTTGTGAATCTTGCGAAACTTCCCGGCGGAGGCGCTGATCTTCGCGTACATCTCCCATCATTGCAACAACACCATCCTATCCCCCTATATCCTCTATGCATTGAATGTTCCATATCAAAGTCATCCTATACTTTTAAAGTTTTTTGTAAATAAAAATTCCCGAAAGAAGTTCGGGAGTTAGGAAAGATCTTCAACTGCCAGCATGAAATGTGGGTGTATCATGTCTCCATACATTGGGACAACATTGAACGTCACACCTCGGATGTCATGCGAACAGCAGAAAATGAAATCAGGTTCTCTATAGATTGCTACTGGTGGGTGGATACACCAGATGCAGTCATCTTCCTCAGGTGTCTGACACAGAGGATTCGAGCGAAGGAGCAATGCGTCGATCGGATCCAAAGGCTTCGCCTGGACACATTTCAAATATTCGGCTCCTTTCTTACCACAGAGTTCATCGTCAGAAAGACTTGCAACACCTAGTTCGCCCGCACTTGCGATCTTCACCACGATACGTCTCGCGTCTGGGCAAACCGGCGGAAGCAAATCAATCGCCCTTTGCGCATCAAGTGAAATACATATGCCACGCTCCCGAATAATTTCAGCCAACCGCCGAGCAGTGAGCCCTGCATGGAAAATCTCGATTTTTTCGGATTTGATCATATAAAGTTCTTTTGGAATATTTCTACTCCCGAAGAAACTTTAAGTCAATGAAAATTTTCTTTTGATAGTTTCTTTTGTTTTTTCTACATTCTCAAAAAGATACGATTCGATACCAATCTTATGCGCAGCGAGTGTATTGCTTTCCTGATCATCAAAATAGATACAATCTTCTGCCTGCAGATTATTCTCCTCAAGAATGTGCTGCCACGCACGCGAATCCGGCTTTACGAAACCAGTGTGATAAGAAAAATACACTTTATCAATAGAATCTGAAACCCATGGATATTCCTTATAAAACTCTGCTCTTTCTTTAAAATTATTTGAAAGAATAAAAATCTTGATTCCCTTTTCACGAAGATCTTTTGCTAGAGCGACCATCTCTTCATCCACAGTCTCAGCTCCAAACCAATATTTCCAAAAATCACTTTCACTCATCTCTATCTTCCATTTCACAAACGCTTCTTTCCAATACTGAAATGAACCTGGGGCATTTTTCTCCCGAGTCTTTTTCATGATCTCAGAAAGAGTAGGAACAAATTCTGAAATAGGAATCTTAAAATCTTTTTCAAATCGCTCCGAAAGCTTCATGCTTCGAATGAAGATTCCGTTGAGATCAAAGATAACCGCTTTTGTTACCATTTTACTTTGCCACAGCGAGTGCGTCTTCAAATGCAATAGAGAGAAGTTTTGAAACTGCATCTTTGCCCATAGTGATTCCATAAAGCACTCCTGCGCGGCTCATTGTCTCTCTGTTGTGAGTGATCACAATAAGCTGAGAATGCTTAGAGAGCGCCTCTACCATGTCGCCGTATTTGCGTGAGTTGGCCTCATCGAGCGCAGCATCAGTTTCGTCGAGAATTACAAATGGAGGAGGATTTACCTGTGAAATTGCAAAAAGAAGTGCGATCGATGTGAGCGCACGCTCTCCACCTGAAAGCATCATGAGACCGCGAATTTTTTTATGTGGAAGAGACACTTCAATATCAATGCCTTCCTGCCCTTCTACTTCTTCCGCTTCAGATTCTCCGTCTTCTGCTTTCTTTTTCTTTTCAGGTTTTACGAGCTTGAGTCCTGCATGTCCGCCGCCAAACATCATTGAGAAGAATTTTCCAAATTCATTATTGATCTTTGAAACTCCGTCACGGAATTCAACATCGAGCTTTTCTTCAAGTTCGGCAATCATCTTTGCCAAATCTTCTGACGCTTGCGCCATATCGAGAAGTTCTTTTTCAAGGAACATGTCTCGCTCTTCGGTTTCTTTATATTCCTTCATAACGTCCCCTGTCGCTCCAAGACCCATTTCTTCGAGACGGATCTTAAGTCTTTCAAGATGTGTCTTTCTCTCTTTTTGAGGATGTCTTCCTTCTTCTGAAGAAATTTCTGCCTCAGCAAAACGAAGTACTTCTACTCCGCCGATTGTCGAAATATCTGAAAGATCGCTCTTGAAAGTCTCTTCGGCAATTGAAAGATCTCTTTCTGCAGAGCGAATATGATCGAGCGTTATATGAAGCTCGTTTTGTCTCGCAACGATTCTAAAAATATCTTTTTCAGCTTCACGAGTCTCGTCTTTTTCCTTCTCCATCTTAAGGCGCACGCTCTCGTAGTGATGAAGCTCTTCTTTTTCTTTTCGATGTGTATCCGAAAGATGTGATTCAATCTCTCCTTTATTTTTCTCAAGTGTTTGCTTCTCTGTACGAAGATTTTGGAGAACTTCTGATGAAGTTGTACTCTTTCTTTCTCGAATAAAAGAAGCAAAAAGATTTTTGATATTTGTAAACGCAAGTCGAAATGCTTCGACAGAACCCATGCGTTCTGCTCGTTCGAATTCTCCTGCGACCTGCTTTTCAACCTCTTCTATTTCACGAAGAAACACAGTCTTATTTCCTGATTCTGTAATCGCAGATTCTTCTCGCTGAATTGCCTTGAGGACATATGAAATTTCTCCTTCGATTTTTCCAAGGTCACGAGTCAAAGAATCTTTTCGGGAACGAATTTCCGCGAGAGTGTGTTCTATCGTAATAATCTCAGGCGGCTTTTCATCAGCCTTTGACGCCTCTTCCACCATTCTCTTTGCTTGCTGAAGCTTTTCATCAAGCTCTCGCATTTCTCTTTCAGGCGCTTCTTTTTCTTTTGCTATTTTTCTTTTCTCGAGACCGATGTATTCTTCTTCTCTTTTAAAGTATTCACGAGCAAGAGTTACAAGCTCATTTTTAATTTGCTCTGCTTTTTCAATTTTCTCTACTTGTTTTTTAAGAAAACGGAGGTGCGGAGCAATTTCACGACGAAGACTTTCTACTTGTTTGATATTCTCTTTCGTTTTTTCAAGCTTTCTTTCGCTTTCTTCTTTTTTGAAATGATAGATCTTGATACCAAGCGCATCTTCGATCATCTCGCGACGTTCTTTAGGATTGCTATGCAAAATTCTGTCAGCTTCTCCTTGAGAAATAATGTGATGTCCCGACGAGCCAATATGTGCTCCCGCTAAAAGCTCAGTAATGTCCTTGAGGCGCACTTTTGATCCGTTGATGAAATATTCATTGATTCCATCACGAAATACAACACGCTCGATTGATACTTCATCAAAATCTATTGAGAGAAGTCTTTTTCCATTTTTTTCTTTATTATCAAAAACAACCTTCACCGCTGCACGGTTTGAACGCGCCGCATCTCCTGAACCGTTGAAAATAAGATCCTCTCCTTTTTTTCCTCGCATGCTTTTGATTGACTGCTCACCGAGTACAAAGCGAAAAGCTTCAGCAATGTTTGATTTGCCAGATCCGTTGGGGCCTACAATTGAGGTAATAGACGTGTTGAATTCAAGAGTAGATTTCTTTCCGAATGATTTGAAGCCGTTTAATTCGAGCGATTTCAAGTGCATGAGAAAATTGTATCAAAATTCCTAAGTTTAGCTATTATTTTCTTATTGTTTACACCTGTTTATATGTAATTTGACAGGAATAATTAATATGTTTTTATAGAGCTGTATGACGAACATCCTCAGCCTGTACCGTTGTTCACCCCAGAACGAAGCGGAACAGTCTGCACTGGATCTGTTCCTTCACATCGTGTCCTGTATCATTACGGAGCCACGAACAACGCGTCAGCGTCAATGGCAAGTCCCCACCCGCTACAAAGGATCCTTTGATTCTTTCCGAGCAAACCTTCACCGGTTCGCCAGAGAAACGGATCTGGATCTCGATATAAATATCGAAATACAAAGTGGCGCAGAAGGACATGCCTTTGCAACGGTCACACTAATTCAATAACCGAGCCACATTGTGCTCGGAATTTTTTTACCTCGAAATAATTTAAAGGGGAGATATTTGACATAATAGTTTTGAAAAGTAATATGCAAAATAATGAAAAGCGCGATCGCCAATGATCTTTTTGACAGAATTAAAAAAATCGAGCAAAAGCTCGAGGAGCTGCCTCTAGAGATTCGCCCAAATGCTTTCTCTATTCCTGTTGCAGGAAAGGGTCGGCTTTCAGACATACTGGAAGATTTGGAAACTACGACTTACAAAGGACGTATTCGTGTAGAGGCCAATGCTTGCTTCATCGTCAAAATTTAAAACACCTGTGGATAGCGGGTGAATTTTTATATATAAATTGACTTTGCTTCCAAAAAAAGTAGTATTCGTTTTGATGAAAAAAACACCTGAAGATCTTTTGGAACTCGCAGGAACGATCAGGAAAAAGCTCGAGGAACTTCCTCTCGAGCAGCGCCCGCGTACATTCGACATCGAGCTTGAAAAAGGAATCCTCACCATGGATGACAAACAAGCTATCGAATCGGCGTTCGCTCAAACTCCGCGCAAGGTTCGTGTGATGTTCGATAACAGCAGATGGACTTCTCTTTTGGAGGTTGAGATGCCTTCGGAAGAATAATGCACCAGATGGTGCGATTTTTTATAAAGAAAAATGCCGCGCGGACTTCGTCCGCGCGGCATTTATTTTAAATTTATTTACCACCCTCTCGCCTCAAGTCCCTTTCTTGCTGCATCCTGTTCTGCTTCCTGCTTTGATTTTCCTGTTCCTTCAGAAATGAAAAGATCGCCAACATGAAGAGAGACTGTGAAAATCTTGTCGTGATCAGGACCAGTTTCTTTTATTGTTTTATATGTAGGAGTAGATCCCAAAAATTCCTGTGCTTTTTCCTGAAAATAGCTTTTCGCATCGAGCCAGAGTTTCTTCTCCTCTACTTCTTTCATGTGAGGCATGAGTGCAAGATGAATGAATTCATCTGCCGCTTTATATCCAGCGTCCATATAGATTGCACCAACAACAGATTCAAAAGTATTCGCGAGAATATACTGACGAGCGCGTCCAACATCCTTCGCTTCTCCGCGAGAGAGAAGAAGATATTCATTGAACCCAAGCTCAGTCGAGACATTCGCGAGCATCACAGAGTTTACGAGAGCCGAGCGGAGCGCAGTAAGTTCACCTTCAGGCTTTGCTGGAAATTTTTTGAAAAGATAATCTGTCACCGACAACTCCAAAACAGCATCACCTAAAAATTCGAGACGTTCGTTGTGCTCGAGTCCAGGAGCTCTGTTCTCATTAAGATATGACCTATGTGTAAAGGCCTGCTTGAGAAGATCCTTATCCTTAAACTCTACTTTTATTCTTTTTTCGATTTTTGAGAAATCCATTGGCTTTAAAGCCACGAAAATCGCAATTCAAAATATATTTCGAACTGTGATCTTCCTGCTTACTACTTCTGTGACGCAATGATGCTAAGCGCCTTTGTCACGATCGGCAGAATATCATCATAAAAATTAAGGTCAAGTATCTCTCCGATCTTAAACCATTTTGCATCATCAAGTCCTCCCGATGGACCGCGAACAAGTTCTGCATACTTTGCCTCTGCCAAAAAGTACACAACATGCTTTCGGTACTTCCCTTTTTTGTCTGGTTTTGAAGCCACGTACTCGTTTTCTCCGAGTTTTTCTTTGATGACAATATCGATGCCCATTTCTTCCTTGATCTCACGGATTGTTCCTTCTTCAATATTCTCTCCGGCTTCAAGGCGCCCTTTTGAAAGAGTCCAGTGACCAAAAATGTCATGGACGAATGCCATGTAAAAATTTCCTTCATGCTTTGCATACACTACAGCACCGCCGAGCTCTTCGAGTTCCATTTGTTCATATGGAATTTCTTCCTTCATCTTTCGTTTTGACTGCTCATCTTTTCCTGGCTCACCAAGCTCTTTATAGACAGCACCAAGTACACCGTTTACGAATTTTCCTGAAGTCTCACCACCGAAAGTTTTTGCGAGTTCAATCGCTTCATTAATAGCAACTTTCGCAGGCACTTCGCTTCGATCAGAGAAAAGAAGCTCATACAAACCAAGCCGCAAAATATTGCGGTCTACCATTGAAATTTTTTCGATTGGCCAATCAGGAGCGGCTTTTTCGATGATTTTATCGAGATCTTTTTGTTTTTTAAGAACACCTTCAACAACCTTCTTCATGAAGGTGTCATCAGCGGCGCCAGAACCAAATTCTTCGGTATTTCGCGTAAGAACGTCTAAGATGTTATCAGCTTTCTTGCCGTTAAAATCCCACTCGAAGAGTGTTTGCATTGCTATTGATCTTGAAAGGTGCCTGTTTGCCATTGGAAGATTTTCGCCTTCACTAATTAGCTTTTATAAGAGTTTCGAAAGAACTATTATTTATTTTCTTTAGTTTGTGTTTTTTTAGCCTTCTTTTCTGTCTTCGCCATCACGTTGATTGCCTCTTTGCTCTTGTATGTACCGCAATTAGCGCACGCAGCATGCTTCATTTTTGCATGTCCGCACTTCTCGCAAAGCACAAAACCAGTAGCCTTAAGGCCGTGGTGACTTCGTCTGTTTCCCGTATGCGAACGGGTTGATCTCATTCGGTTTACCATAATGCGCTCTACTATATCTCAAATTCCTATTCTTTGCAAGATTCCCCGAGTTCATATATGATGTCCGACCATACATGAATAGTTCCTTATCTCCCGCTATGCGGGTAACCCTCCACCACAATGGCGCAAGTCATGCTTGGCAACTTGATGACGGCCTTTATCTTCACCGAATGTTTGGCCATCGTTTTATCCATATTTTCGTCGATCCGAAGAAATGGAAAAGGACCCGCACCAACGGCATCAGGAAGATCAAGGGCGTATGTCCTACTGGCAAAACATCGGTCTATACGATGCATAGCGACAAAAAGCGCCTTACAGTGAAAGAAATTCAAGAACGGTCGCACAAGGCTTTCATGCCAAGCACCGAGGGGCCGCATTTCGCTCCAGACCCTAAACGTATCTGGGTCGGCAAGATCCACAAACACTAGTCCGCAATTATGCGGACAATTTTTATTTAGCTTGTTGAATAGATTTACAGAAAGTGAGACGATGCAGATCACATAGTCCAAATTTTTTTATTTTTTCCCGATGCACTTTTGTGCCATAGCCTTTATGAACATCAAAACCATAGTTAGGATACTTTTTTGAAAGTTCTTTTATCTTTCTATCACGCACCACTTTCGCGCAGATCGATGCCAGAGAAATTATTTGTTCTTTTGCATCACCTTTTATGATCGTCTCTTGGTACAAAAAATCTTCAGGTGCTTTAAGGAGCCCATCGAGAAGCACAAGTGAGTCGGCACCGTTTGCTCCAATTTTTTCTAAACATTTTTTGATACCGATTCGCACCGCTTCACTTATTCCCTTTTCATCTATCACTTTTTCCGAAACAAGTTCCACTGCCCATTTTATCTTTCCTTCCTTCTCCTGTATTTGTATAAGTTCAAAAATTTCTTCTCTTTTTGCTTCCGATAGTTTTTTCGAATCATTGATTCCGGCAATATTCAAGGCCAGTCCAAGGGCAGACCTTGGACATTCTGAAGCTAAAACCATGCAGATACCCACAGCCACAGGACCTGCAAGTGGTCCTCTTCCCGCTTCATCGATACCAATAAGATATTTCATATCTACATTATATATGTAAAGAATCTTTGCAAAAAAAAATTCGCTCAGTATATGAGCGATTACGAAAAATCTTGTGCCCCGCTTTTCATGAGGAACGCTCTCGCACTGTCCCAGAAAAATTTTCCGATCGAGAAATGAATATTCCAAAGATTGCCGGTCACTGGAATAAATTCTGGAACGATTTGAAAGATGACGCGCAATTGGCCATGAATGCCATCGAGCTCCTTGTGAGAACCCGAAAGTGTCACTTCGACAGATCCTCCAGCTTCAGGAATACGATGAGTAAAGATCATAATAAATCTATACTACTTTCAACTAAAGCTTGGTCAAGTAGGCAAAAAAAATTCGCCCATTTGGGCGATGTTAGTGAGCCGGAACTAAAGTGTACCAGAGCTTTCCAAGAAGTTGGTGCACTGTCGCATGACACTCTCGTCCGAGCGAGAAAGTGTAAACAGACACACCATCTTCTTCGATCGCCTCTGGCGGGTAGATCTGGAACGTATGCCGGAGAATGCCGTCGAGACTGCGAATAAGCCATTTCGGCAATCCGCGAATTATGAATTCGCGGCCGGTGACAGCATACATGATCGGTGACGGCAGAGCTCCCGCCTGCTTCAGATCTTCCATTACCGAATCAGCATGATCCGATTGCAGATCGATGACGAGCACCCCATCCTCGAGGCGATATTTCTCAATGCGTTCCTCAAGGAAGCGAATAATTGCTACCAATGTGCCGTCCTGACACATACTGAGCGGTGGCGTGAAGAACAATTTCATAATTGGCAGATTTATATAATAAAAAATAGATTGAGTCAAAAATAAAAATTCGGCCAATTGGCCGATGTTATGCTGCGTCGCAGACTTCGAAGCCGACTTTCTCGGCTATGCTCTGCACCTCGGCTTCAAACCTCTTTGCCACCAATGTGAGCTCGATAGTTTTTCCACTCCAGCAAACTAAGAAGTTGCTGTCCACACGTGACCCGAGTGCCCGACGAAGCCGTTCGACAAGGCGCGGCATGACGATTTTCACCCGTTTCCTTTTACGAATGAACAGAGAGCTTTTTGCTCTCGTCTTCTTTTTAATAATGACCATAAGATAACGCAATGGTACATTTCGCGAACAATAGGTCAAGTACATAAATAAAAAGTCTGCTGTTATAATCATTCCATGTCCGAATTCAATCACCTCCATACTCATAGTCATTACAGCCTTCTTCAAGCATTGCCAAAAATTGGCGACCTTGTCGAAAAAGCAAAAGAACTTGGCATGAGCGCTCTTGCTCTCACCGACAACGGCAATCTCTATGGAGCAATCGAATTTTATAAAGAGTGCAAAGATGCGGACATAAAACCAATTATTGGTGTCGACTTTTATGTCGCAGCCCGCACACGTTTCGACAAGGAACCCCGCATCGACAACAAGCGCACTCGCCTTGTTCTTTTCGCAAAAGATATGACGGGCTACAAAAACCTCATCAAGCTTGTGACTGATTCCCACATGGAAGGTTTCTATTATCGACCTCGCCTCGACAAAGAGCTCATTGAAAAATACGCGGAAGGCATTATCGCCATCACTCCTTCATTTAGTGGCGACATTGCCGGGGCACTTCGCTACGGCAATTTTGAGCTCGCAAAAGAATGGGCAGATTTTTATAAAAAAGTTTATAAAGACAATTTCTATATTGAAATTACAAAACATCCCGAGATCGAAGACCACGAAGAACTTCAAGATCGTCTCGTTGAATTTGCGGGGAAAGAAAATATTCCCGTCATGGCAGCGCACGACGTCTATTATATTGAAAAGGATGACAAAAAAGCCCGCAACACTCTCCTTCAGGTACAAAAAGGTTTTGGTGGCCGCAGCGTAGAAGATGACGATGGAGATTTTTCTTTCATAAGTCCCGCAGAGGCAAAAAAACTTTTCAAAAATTTACCTGAGGCACTTAAGAACACTCAAAAGATTGTCGAGGAATGTAATGTTGAAATTCCTCTCGGCAAATGGATGTTTCCGAATATTGAAATTCCTGGTGGGCGCACTGCAGATGAGGAGCTTGAGAAAATTGTGTACGAAGGATTCAAACGGCGTGATGTTCCTGAGACACCTGAAATTAAAAAGCGAGTTGAATATGAACTTTCAGTTATCAAGACAAAAGGATATTCTCCCTACTTTCTTGTAGTGGCAGACCTTCTTCGCTTTGCTCGTGAAAATGGAATCCTTTCAAACATTCGAGGATCTGTTTCTGGCTCGATGGTGACATACCTATCTGGTATTACAAACATTGACCCACTTCATTATGAAATTCCTTTCGAACGATTTCTCAACCCTGACCGACCATCAGCTCCCGATATCGATATGGACTACGCCGACGATCGTCGTGATGAAATGGTGGAATATGCCCGAAAAAAATATGGTGCGGATCACGTTGCACAGATCGGAACATTCGGAACAATGGCAGCCCGCGGAAGTGTGCGTGACGTAACACGTGCACTTGGTTTCCCTGTAGCACTTGGAGATCGTATCGCAAAAATGATCCCGATGGGCTCACAAGGTTTTCCAATGACTCTCGAAAAAGCACTTGAAGATACTCCAGAACTCGCTGAAGCGTATAAAAAAGAAAAGGACGTAAAACAGATCATTGAGATGGCAAAAAAAATCGAAGGCTGTGCCCGACACATCTCTGTACATGCTGCCGGTGTTGTTATTGCTCCAATGCCACTTACGGAAATCGTGCCACTTCAGTACGATCCAAAAGGTGAAGGAAAAATCATCACACAGTACGACATGTATTCAATCGATGAGAACAATGCCGGCCTTCTCAAGTTCGACTTTCTTGGACTCAAGAACCTTTCTATCCTTGCTGACACAATTGCGCTAGTAAAAAAACTTCGCGGCATTGATATCGATATCGATACAGTACCGATCGATGATAAAAAAACTTTTGAAATGCTCGCTCGCGGAGAGACAGGAGATACATTCCAACTTAACGGTGAAGGTATGACAAAATTCCTCATGGAACTTCGCCCAACAACAATCCACGACATCAATGCCATGGTAGCTCTTTATCGCCCGGGTCCAATCCAATTCATCCCTGAATACATTGCACGAAAACACGATCCTTCAAAAATTTCATATCTTGATCCTGCACTCGAAGGGATTCTCAATAAAACAAACGGAATTCTCGTGTACCAAGATGACCTTCTTATGATGGCGCACAACCTCGCCGGCTATACCTGGGGTGAAGTGGACAAATTCCGAAAAGCCGTCGGTAAAAAAATTCCGAAAGAAATGGCCGAACAAAAAGAAAAGTTCATCAAAGGATGTATGGAGCATTCGAAGTGGAGCGAGAAAAAAGCACAAGAAGTCTGGGGCTGGATCGAACCTTTCGCAGCATACGGTTTCAACAAAGCCCATTCGGTATCCTATGGTCGCGTCGCATATCTCACTGCATATTTCAAAGCAAACTTCCCTGCAGAATATATGAGCTCCGTTCTCACACACGAATCTGGCGATGTCGAAAAAGTGGCGCAGTCTGTTGCGGAATGTAAAGCAATGAAGATAAATGTTCTTCCTCCTGATGTGAATGAATCATTCGCAGGATTTACCGTTGTAAAGAATGAAGGCCAACCAGACGAGATTCGCTTCGGTCTCACAACAATCAAAAACTTTGGAGAAGGTATCGCAGACTCGATCATAGAGGAAAGAAAGCGCGGTGGAAAATTCTCTTCGCTCCAAAATTTTCTTGATCGTATCACGGACAAAAACCTTAATAAAAAATCTCTCGAATCTCTTATCAAATGTGGAGCCATGGATGCATTTGGTGAGCGCGGATCTCTTCTTGGCAACCTTGAAACGATCCTCGAGTACAATCGCGAAAAGGAAAAAGGACCAAAGAATCAAGACTCTCTTTTTGCAGGTTTTGAACCTGCAGGGCTTCGACTGAAAGATGTACCACCTGCAAACCCAAATGAAAAACTCGCATGGGAAAAAGAACTCCTCGGACTCTATGTTTCAGGACACCCGCTTGATCGTATTCGCGCAAAGCTTGAGCAAAAAGGTCTCTCGATCGCTCGCACTTTAGCCGGAAGCAGAAACGGACAAGACCAGATGGTTGTCGGAGTCACTGAACAAGTAAAAGAAATTCGCACAAAAAAAGGCGACCTCATGGCGTTCGTTAAAATCGCAGACTTCACCGGCACAATGGAAGCAGTGTTTTTCCCAGAAGCATACGAAGAATCAAAGCCACTTTTCTCTGGCGAAAAATGTCTCGCTGTTGAAGGAAAAATTTCTATTCGAAATGGCAGCATGAGCCTTATCGCAAATCGAGTGAGAGAGGTATAGAGGGTT
>JARIGV010000019.1 GCA_029288615.1 Candidatus Tayloriibacteriota bacterium | reverse complement strand
CATGAAAGACAAGATCGTATTGATCGAGATGGTGAGGTTGAGCGTATCTTCAAGGAAGCAGGCTTGCCTTTGTTAAGGTTAGAGAATCATGGGAAGTTTAATTCAGATGAGCTTTCAGAAAACATAAATAGTATTTTAGGTAGTAAGGAGATATAGTGTAAGTTATCGGGGTGTAGGGTTTTGTAGATCAGGAATGTAAATATATCCTTTATTCTCCATGATCGCAGTTCTAACAGCGTCTACTACGGCGCGCAGCAGAATATAAAAAACTGGTTTTAGGCCAGTTTTTTATTTTGTCTGAGTACAGCTGAACGGGACTTGAACGGCGGAGCGCACGAAGTCTAGGTTTAGCAAAACCTAGGCGTGAGCCGGTGCTCAGACTGTAAATTTGCGACGGCAAATTTACAAGTCGCGGGAAAGTCTTGCAAGAGAAAATTATCCATGACCAAGTCCCGTTCACCTTGAATTTTCCCATGTTATAATCTCCACATGTTAAAAAAGTTATTTTTCTCATTCGTATTTGCTTTTTCTCTCGCTTCTTTTGCGCATGCGAGTACAACAAACCTCGGTCTTAGTCAGACTTCAGTATCAATGAATATTAACGACGCGCTGACTATACCAAGTGGAAGCATAAGTGCTTTGTATATTTCGGGAAATAATAATCCAACAGCAGTCATTGCAAATATTCTCAATGGCAATCAAGTATCGCTTCACGCGTATGCTTCTGGAAGTGCGAATATTATTGTCTGCAATTCTTCAAATATCTGCGACACAATATATGTCACCGTTGCAGCACAATCTACGACTCAAACTACTCCAGACCTGGTATTAAGCGCGACGAATGTCACATTGGAATCAGGAGAAAGTAAAACTATTTCAATCACTGGCGGCGGCGGATATACAATCTCAAGTAACTCAAACACTGCGGCCGCAACTGCATTCATTAACGGCAATAATCTATATGTACAGGGTTTTGCTGCCGGTGGAACAAATGTTTCTGTGTGTCAGGGAGATGGAAAATGTAAGGTTGTGTATGTATATGTAAACCCAACAAGCTCCTCTGTTTCATCAGGCTCTTCGTATCCGATCGCGCTTACATCTTTTAGTGTGGCTTCCAATGTAATTGGTAATTCTTTCTTTGGAAAAAATAGTACGATCACAATCGGCTTTAGCGCAGACAAAAAAATTTCCAATGCATATGTAACTATCGGTGGACAAAAGATTTCTGCATCGGGATCTGATAGTGGTCCATATCATGCGGTATATACAGCAACAGGAAATGAAACATCACCACTTCCAATAATTCTTAGTTTCGTAGATGTCGATGTAGGAATTTCAAAACAAATTCTCATTTCTTATAGTGATGTTGTGTCTGGTGGATCGGGAAGTGTGGCAACTCCTTCTCAAAGCACAACTTCGGGGATGCAATTTGTTTCCACTCTTTCTTTAGGGGATTCTGGAGATGAGGTGCTCCTGCTTCAGAAAAGATTAGTAACAGATGGATTTCTCTCTGCAACACCAAATGGACATTTTGGTCCAGCTACCCAGACTGCTCTCAAGGCATATCAAAAGAAAAATGGACTTTCCCAGGCTGGTGTTGTTGGACCAGCAACAAGAGCTCTTCTCAATAAAGGGATCTAAATATAGATAGGATTTTAAAAATACCCTTGGCCAATTTTCCAGCCGAAGTAGATTCCTACAATTGCGCCGAGGGCGGAGAGAAATATTGAAGACATTGAGAACACACCGGCGCCCCACAGCGATGGAATAAAGCTTCCGATCGTAGAGCCTACTATCATGCCGATCCATACAAGTGTTTTTGTTGACATGTTTTTCATTATATCACTTGAAAAATATTCTGACTTTTTCCGTCGTATAATCTGTGAACATTAAAAGCTAATTATTTTACACATGCTTCAATCAAAAGATCTTACTAAGGAAGCTCCACGAAGCCCTTATGAAACAATCGCAGGTTTTGCTATCCTTCCACGAGCAATTGATAAATGCCGTGCTTTCATTGCTGGTACAAATGGTGAATACAATTTTCATTGCGCAGTCGACAAAAAACTTTTTGATTTTAAAGGTATAGACGGAGAGTCTTTCAAAGAATTTGTTGCGACAGGTGCGACAGATGAAGAGATAGGTGAATGGGTGAAAAGCCAAGGATTTCCAAAAACTGATGATGAAATAAAAGAATGGTCAGATCATTTTCGAGAAGATTTTTCTTATTCAACTGATCCTGCAAAAAAAGATTGGTTTCATGGTGAATGCCAGAGACTTGGGCTTGATCCGATGAAAACAACACTTTTTGATTTTCTCGAAGCGGATGATAAAGCGACGTTTGGGAAATAAAATAAATTAAAAGCCGCGCGGACAAAGTCTGCGCGGCTTTTAATTTGAAAACATTTCATATGTATACTACTATTTCAAAACAAATTTTATTAGCTGCTGCGGCTTTTTGGTAGGATCAAAGTAATAAGATAAATTAAATAATATAAATAAGCCGTTGTAGCTCAGTTGGTAGAGCACGTCCATGGTAAGGACGAGGTCATCGGTTCAATCCCGATCAACGGCTCAAGCAGATTATATATTCGCAAACGCCACCCTAGCTCAGTTGGTAGAGCACGTCTTTCGTAAAGACGGGGTCCCGAGTTCGATCCTCGGGGGTGGCTCAACTTTTCAAATAAGGTCGATTCTGCTAGACTCTCCGGAACGGAGGTTTGATAGAGCGATTCCACTCTCGGGATTTCGATGAGATCGACATCGGCAGCTCAGGCACGCAAACCTCGAAAGACGGTTCTTTCGTACCAATCAATGGCAAGGAGTCCCATTATCCAAATCGCTTTGCCATTCGTTTGCAAAACAAGATCACACCTCCGGTGCACACGCGCCGGAGGTTGTCTTTTTATAGGAAAGCTATTTTCTGTATAATGAATAAAATGGCTACAAAAGAAGAAACACAGAAGAGAATAGAAGAGATCGAAGCAGCTATGACAGATGCAGGTTTTTGGGCCGATAAAAATAAAGCTCAGGCCATGATTAAAGAGCTTCAAGATCTAAAATCAGCTCTCGAAGGAGGTGGCCAGTACGATCGTGGTGAGTGTCATATGACAATATTTGCAGGAGCGGGTGGAGACGATGCTGAAGATTTTACAGCAATGCTTTTTTCGATGTATCAGAAGTTTGCCGCACGAAAAGGATGGCAAACAACTCTTCTCGACTCAAATGAAAACAATCACGGTGGATACAGAAGTATTGCTTTTGAAATAAAAGGGAAGAATGCATATGGGACTTTAAAACATGAGGCAGGTGTACATCGCCTTGTTCGCATATCTCCATTCAATGCTGGTGGTAAACGACAGACATCTTTTGCACTTGTTGAGGTTATTCCAAAATTTGATAAGAGTATGAATGTGGAAATTCCGGAATCAGATTTACGTGTCGAGTTTGCTCGCTCGGGCGGCCCTGGAGGGCAAAATGTGAATAAAAGAGAGACGGCTGTACGAGTTATTCACATTCCGACCAATATTTCAGCTCACGTGAGCTCTGAGCGAAGCCAAGCGCAGAACAAAGAGAAAGCATTAGAGATTTTGCGTGCAAAGCTTTATGCTATAATGGATGCGGAGCGCAAAGCGAAAGAATCCGGGCTTTATATATCGAAAACAACGTCAGCAGAGTGGGGAAATCAGATTCGCTCATATGTGCTTCATCCTTATAAAATGATCAAAGATCACCGCACCGATTTTGAGGTGCGAAACGTAGAAAAAGTACTCGATGAGGGAGATTTGGACGCATTCATCGAAGCTGAGAAAGATCTTTAGTGGAAAACAGATTTAATGATTTATTTTGATAAAGTAACAAAAGTATATCCAGGTGAATCAATCGCTCTTGAGGGCGTAACTCTTTCGATAGAACCAAAAGAATTTGTTTCTATTGTGGGACATTCTGGTGCCGGAAAGACAACTCTTCTTAAACTTATTCTTGGAGAAGAAAAACCTTCTGCGGGAGCTGTCTATTTTGAATCTGTAAATATTCACAAACTTCATACACGCGATATTACAGATTATCGTCGTCGTATTGGAACAATTTTTCAGGATTTCCGACTTCTCCCATCACTTACCGTGTATGAAAATATCGCTTTCGCTATGGAAGCTGCAGGACGCACAGAAGAAGAGATCGAATCTGATGTGCCTCACGTACTTGAGCTCGTGAATTTGAGCAAAAAAATGTCGAACTTCCCAAAGGAGCTTTCTGGAGGAGAGAAGCAGCGCGTTGCTATTGCGCGAGCGATCGTTAATCAGCCTGATATCATTATTGCTGACGAGCCTACTGGAAACCTTGATCCTGTATCGACATACGAAATCATTCAGATTCTTAAAAAGATCAATGATCTTGGTACGACAGTGATCCTTACAACTCACAACAAAGGTGTTGTAGATTCGCTCAAGAAAAGAGTGATCACAATGGAAGATGGAAAAGTAGTGCGCGATGATAAAAGTGGTAAATTTTCAATATGAAAAAAAGCAAACTTCTCACTAATTTAAAAAGAACGTTTCGCATGGGTTTTATCGACTTCTGGAGAAATGGATCTGTATCTGTTGCATCAGTTGTTATTATGACCGTCGCTCTCTCTGTTGTTGCATCTCTTCTTCTTTCACGAGCACTTCTCAATTCGACTCTTGCTGAAGTAAAAAATAAAGTTGATATCAATGTTTATTTCACAACAGGAGCAAGTGATGATGAAATCCAGGCGATGTCTGAAAAAATCCAAGCACTTCCTGAAGTTGCGAGCGTGACATATACAAGCAGAGAAGAAGAGCTTGCTGACTTTAAGGCAAGGCATCAAAATGATTCGCTCACTCTTCAAGCGCTCGATGAGATTGGAGACAACCCTCTTGGCGCAGCTCTCAATATTCGTGCAAAAGATCCATCGCAATATGAAGGTATCGCACAGTTTCTTGATGACCAAAAGACTGCGAGCGACTCAAGTATTATCGATAAAGTAAATTACAATCGAAATAAGCAGGCGATTGACGCACTTCTTCGTATTATGAGTGCTTACAAGAAACTTGGAGCTGCGATTGCTGGTGTCTTTATTCTCATTGCAATTCTTATTACATTCAACACAATCAGACTTACAATCTACATGGCTCGCGAAGAAATTTCCGTGATGCGGCTTGTGGGAGCATCAACACGTTATATTAAGGGACCGTTTGTAATTGAAGCAATGATGTATGGTGTTTTAGGTGCGATACTTGCAACGATTATTTTCTTCCCAATTTCATATTGGGCCGGGCCATATACAGAGGGGCTTGGTACAGGACTTGATCTTTGGCACTACTATCTTGTAAATTTCATTCCAATCTTCTTTATTCTTCTTATCTCAGGAATTTTTGTCGGAGCAGTATCAAGTTATCTTGCAGTAAAAAAATATTTGAAGATCTAAATTGAAAACTGCCCGGCCGCCTTTGGCG
>JARIGV010000001.1 GCA_029288615.1 Candidatus Tayloriibacteriota bacterium | reverse complement strand
GTTTCAAACCCTGGTGAGGTTCTTCGTTTACCATCGAATTAAACCACATAATCCACTGCTTGTGCAAGTCCCCGTCTATTCCTTTGAGTTTTAGCCTTGCGGCCGTACTACCCAGGCGGACAACTTAACGCGTTAGCTACGCCACTCAGAGGGTCGATACTCCGAATAGCTAATGAACATCGTTTAGGGCGTGGACTACTGGGGTATCTAATCCCATTCGCTACCCACGCTTTCGTGTTTCAGCGTCAGGAGTGCGCCAGTGAACTGCCTTCGCATTTGGTATTCCCCATAATATCAACGGATTTCACCCCTACACTATGAGTTCTGTTCACCTCTCGCATCCTCTAGGTTTGCCGTTTCCACTGCACTTTTCGGGTTGAGCCCGAAGCTTTAACAGTAGACTAACAAAACCGCCTACACACCCTTTACGCCCAATAATTCCGGATAACGCTTGGGGCACTCGTATTACCGCTGCTGCTGGCACGAGTTTAGCAACCCCTTATTCATGAGCTCTTCAATAACTTAGTAGCTCATAAAAGATCTTTACGTCCCTAAGGACTTCGTCAATCACGCGGCGTCGCTCGATCAGGCTTGCGCCCATTGTCGAATATTCTCGGCTGCAGCCACCCGTAGGTGTATGGTCCGTGTCTCAGTACCATCGGTGGGGGCCAGGCTCTCACCTCCCCTAAGCGTCATAGCCTTGGTAGGCTTTTACCCTACCAACTAGCTGATACTGCACAGGCCACTCCCGAAGCGATTGCTCTTTACTCCGAAGAGACTATCAGGTATTAGCTCATCTTTCGATGAGTTATTCCTGACTTCGGGGGGTGTACCTATGTCTTACTACCTCGTTCGCCACTGCCCTTGCGGGCCGTACGACTTGCATGCCTTATCCACGCCGCCAGCGTTCATCCTGAGCTAGGATCAAACTCTACAATAAAATGCCGAAGCATTTATACCTCACAATAAAGTGAAGAGAACGGAACAAAACAAATGATGCTTTTGTTCGTTTGCTTCCGAGTGCTACCTCGGAAGACAATCCTATAGAAATAAATGTTTCAATCTATTTCGTTATTAACATTTTTCAATGCTGGGTTTTTCGATCACGAAATGATCGAATTGGAATTTGTGTGTTGCCTCCAAAATTTTTTATGATCTCGGAGGACTTTTTTGACTTGCACATAACATATTCGAGCTTGGCAATAAATTGCCTCGCTCTCAACATTACGTTCTCTATGATTATTTCAACGAACGACCTCCCATGAAGGAGGCGTAGGGGACATTATATATATCCCGGAAAAGAAGTCAACTCCTTTTTCTATCCAAAATATAGCCAAAAATACGGCTCTGTATAGGGCTCTATTTCCCCTCCTTTTAACCCCTAAAATCCCGAGGTCTGCCCTTGGGTATTTTGACGGAAAAACGTTATAAAATATGAGGAAATTTTATCCCCAAGATGGGTTATCCACAATAAAAAATAGCCCCTTATTATAGGGCTTAGGCATCTGCAGTGATGCATTCAATGATGTCAGTGTCTGTCGCGACGACCTTCCATTCCTCACTAAAGAAAGCCATCATATTCCACTCAATTCCTTTGGCGAGCTTGATTGAATTCTCATCAGCCATCAAACATCGACATGACTCATGTTCATTAAACTCAATTGAAGCAACAAAGCCCTCCCTCAGTATCACAGATCCACAGGCCTTTCGAGTGGGACCGTAACTCGCCTCACAATGAACTTTTTTAGCAAGAGAATGCAAACGTCTGATGTACGGAAGAAGTTCTTCTGGAATAGATCGCGGTGGCGATTTACTTCGATGTGCTTGTATGAGAAGCAGAATCGAAGAAAGAAACATAATAGGTGTCAGTCGTACAAGAAGATAGAGTTCAACTTGATTCAGCCGAACACCAACACAAAGCTCGTACACTGACCAAAGAATGATGAGCGTCGGTGGAACTGCAACTAACGCAGAAATCAATAAAAGGATCTTTTTACCCATAACTTCCTCAAGACTATTCAAAAATAATTTACTGTCAATGAGAAATGAGTAAAAAAAATTGTCCGCATAAATGCGGACTAACAAACAACTTCTAAAACTTCTCCTGAGTATGGATCACTTTTCTCAATATAGCGACGGCGACGAAGCCACAAAGCAGACCAGCCTGGGAAATTGCGAGACAGTGCCTCACCGATCGCGCGATCAAGCGCTTTAATCTCATCGATCGCTCCGCCCTTTTCAGCAGATCCTGTGTAGTGATGCCCTTCAGCATCAGTAAGCCACACCAGCACCTTGCGAGTATGGACGCCCATATTTACCCCACTGAGAGTAAGTCCGAGTTCATTGAGAAGATTGGTAAGAGTTTTACTAATCATATAGAGTTGTACGAAGGAACTAAAACAAAACCAGCTCGCCTTTGTGGAGAGCTGGCCTGTATTTTCTAAAAGTTTAGCTAGAAGACACGAGTCAAATCTCCACGGTTTGTACCGAGGTTTAGAAGGAGCCCTAGAAGATTTGTGCGTCGATGTGACATGGAAAACATCCTACTCTCGGAGAAAAAATTGTCAACATAATTAGTAAATTATATAAACCCTTCAACACGGAAATATAATTAATATTTATTTTTCTCTCGTTCTACGTCATTAATAAAAATTCCCCATAATGGGGATTAGATTTCTTCGGTCTCTTTGGCGAGAAAGCTTACCATCTGATTGATACATTCGACCTCAGTATTACTGCGACGAAGTGTCTGGTAATGCTCCGGAATTTCGGTTTCATGGTTGATACCTAATTTGGCGAGTGCTTTGCAAAAGGCATTAAACTCAGAATCTCCTTCAGCACCCTCGAGACCACGATCAGATCTGATCAAGGCAGTATATTGCCATGAACCATTCGGCAGAAACCTGCTTTTGAGCTCAATATCCTGGATAATAATAGCGGCATAAGAAATAACTGTTTACGCGTATCCTATTCTGAAATGGAGTTTTGTCAAACAAAAAGACCGGCCGCAAAGCGGCCGGTCTTTTCAGATTTTTTTATTTCTTCTTCGCTTGTACCCTGATTTTTGCATTGGCAAAAATTGAGTACTCCCGAAAAAATCTAAATAAGGATTTTACGATTCTTATTTAGATTTTTTCTCCTGCATTTTCTGCAATGTCACAAGAAGCGGGCTTCCAAGAAAGATTGAAGAATATGTTCCAGCGATAATTCCTACAAAGAGTGCAAGTGAGAAGTTTCGAGTTGTCTCAGGACCAACGAAGTAAAGCACTGCAAGTGAAAGAAGCACAGTGAGAGATGTATTGATTGATCGTGTAAAAGTCTGAGAGACACTTTCCCCAACAACTTCCTCAAAGCTTTTCTTATCACTGTGTCCGTGGCGAAGATTTTCTCGAGTTCGGTCGAACACTACGATCGTGTCATGGACTGAGAAACCAAGGATCACAAGAAGCGCTGTCACAAAGAGTGCATCGATCTCAATTCCTGCAAAATGTCCGAGAAGTGCAAATACTCCTGTTGGCACAATAACATCGTGAATGAGTGCAATGATCGCTACCACACCGTATTTCCATGAAGATACTGGACGTGAGACGTGTCTGAAAGCAAATGTAATGAAGAGAACGATTGCGAGAATTACAAAGAAGATTGACCACAATGCTTTCTGTGTAAGCTCCTGTCCAAGAACTGGTCCGACAGAATCAAACTGCTTGATCTGTGCACCCGGATCATTTGCAACAAGCGCAGATGAAAGCTGTCCTCGCTCTGTTTCGCTCAAGTCTCGTGTTCGTAGAATTACTCCCGTCGCACCCGTAGCTCGTACTGAATAGTCACCAAGAGCAAGCTTGTCGACAGATGCTTTGATCGCATCAATATTTGGGGCGCTGCTGTAATCTACTTCAACGATCGCTCCACCTTTAAAATCGATGCCGAAATTAAGCCCGTAGACCATCATCGCAATAATCGATCCGACGACGAGAATGAGTGAGAATGTATAGAAGATTTTTCTGTATTTTACGACGAACATATTATTTGTTTGAGCCATTAAAGAATCCATTGCTCCATAGGAAGCGTGTGAATTTGTTTGTCTTTTCTACTCCGATCGCTCGAAGGAGAGTTCGTGACACTGTCACAGCTGTAAACATTGAGATGAGCACACCAATAACGAACACCAGTGCGAATCCTCGAATAAGAGATGAAGTCGCGAAGTAATAGAGAATCACACCTGTGATGATTGATGAGAGGTTTGAGTCGCGGATTGAAAGCCATGCTCGGTGAAATCCTTCTTTTGTCGCATCAGGAATTGAGAGACCTTTTTTAAGCTCTTCTTTCATTCGCTCAAAGATAAGAATGTTTGCATCCACAGCCATACCAATAGAGAGAATAAATCCTGCGAGGCCGGCTGATGTCAAAGTTACTGGAATGAGTTTGAATACTGCGAGGTTAAGACATGTGTAGATACCAAGAGCAATCACAGCAACAAGACCTGGAAGTCGGTACCAGAAAATAAGGAATGCTGCGATCACAATAAAGCTCCAGAAACCTGCCATAATCGCTCCGTGTACAGCATCAGCACCAAGTGATGGACCAATTGTCTGAGTTTCTACGAGAGAGATTGGTACAGGAAGCGCACCGTAGTTGAGATCCTGCACGAGCTGCTTTGCCTGATCTGGAGTGAATTGTCCATTGATCTGTGCTTTTCCATCAGGAATCTGCTGCTGAATGACTGGCATTGAGATCGGCTGCCCGTCGAGGAAAATTGCGAGGACATGTCCAATATTTTCCTTTGTGATTTTTGAGAAGAGATCTGTTCCCTTTGAATTAAATGCGAGAGTTACGAGAGGCTGGCCAGTATTTTGATTGAAATCAAGAGATGCATGATCGAGATATTCTCCCGTAAGACCTGTGTCGAGGAAACTAGAATCTGTGATTTGTGCAGATGATGTTGAAGATGCTTGCGCTGCCTGAACTTTAGGATCGAGAAGTTTGAATTCAAGTGATGGAGTTTTTCCGATCATTGCAACAGCTTTGCTTACATCTGTGACCCCTGGAAGTTCAACGATAAGCTTTTCAACTTTGGCTCCGTTTACATTTGCCTCTTCTGTTTGCACGAGAGGTTCTGCAACACCAAAAACGTTGATACGAGTTTCAATCACCTGTCGGAGAGTATCCATCGCACCAGAAACATCGCCATCAACAACTTTAGAAACATCCGCCTGATAGACAAGATGAGTTCCACCATTGAGATCAAGACCGAGCTTAAACGGAAATTTACCAAAGTGACCATTTGGATTTACCTGGGATGAATAAACAAAAAAACCTGCAAATGCGCCCAAAATAATAAGGATTAAGGCGGTAATTCTGATGTTTGTCATAGTAGGCTCTAGATTACTAGGCTCGAGGCTTTAGGTCAAGAATAGAAATTTTAAATCCTGCACCCTGATTTTTGCAGTAGCAAAAATCGAGTACTCCCATACAATAAGTCAAAAAGCTCCGCTTTTTGACTTATTGTATTCCCGCCTCCTTTTTAAGCTCTTCGATAGCCTTTTCAAAGTCTTCTTTTGCTTCCCAACCGAGAAGCTCTTTTGCGCGAGTTGTATCCGCTAAAGTATTGCGGGGTTCGATGCGAGCTTCTACAAATTCATAGTCGCCGCCGATCATTTTTGCAATATCAAGTACAGAATAATTTTTACCACCGCCAATATTCATAACCTCCCCCTTTCCAACGTTTTTTGATTCCATTGCGAGAAGATTTGCTCGCACCACATCGCGCACATGAGTAAAGTCTCGTGTCTGAAGGCCATCTCCTGTGATCGTCATCTTCTGTCCTTCTTTTCGCTGTTTGAGAAACCGTGCGATCACAAGAGCGTAAGCACCCTCTGAGCTCTGGCGAGAACCATACACATTAAAATAACGAAGAGACACTGTCTCAATGCCATAGATATCTGACCAATTTCTCATGAAATGTTCACCGATATATTTCTGAATTCCGTACGGACTTTTTGGCATAGGAAGCATTGTCTCAATAAGAGGCATGACACTCTGGTCTCCATAGGCAGCACTCGACGCAGAATAGACAATCCTTTTTACCTTTGCTTTTCGCGCAGCCTCGATGACATTTACTGTTCCAGAGATATTTACATCGTTTGTTTCAATCGGATGCTCGATCGAATACTGCACACGAGGAAGAGCCGCAAGATGAAAGACACCGTTTGCTCCTTCAAATATTTTTTCAATCTGATCTGCCTTTCGGATATCTACCTCATGAAAAACAGCTTTTGGATTTACATTTTCTTTTACACCCCCTGAGAGATCATCAATGATGTGCACTTCATCTCCTCTTTCAATCAGAGCATCAACAATGTGTGAACCGATAAATCCAGCACCACCTGTGACAATGTATTTCATATTTTAAGCAATTAATTCTGGATAATGATTATAGCCTAGCTCTCTTAGTTTTTTATAGATAGGAAGTAAAATTTTACTTTTCTCGTCTGTTGCTTTAGATGATCCATCTTTTACTAATTCTCTAAGTTTTTCAACATCAAAACTACTTTCTTTTAAAACAGCATCGAGTGTCTCACCAAATTCTTTATCAGTTTGTTTTAAATAAATTTGAGAATGCTGACCTAAGACCTGATCAAGTAAGGAAGAATTTTTATATTTTTCTCTAATTATTTCTTCATGTGTTCTTGTATCAGTCGAATTGAGATAAGAACTCAATTTGCGAATATGTGTCCAAAAATTGTTCAAAAATTCGTAACCCGCTGATTCTAATTTTTCTAATCTTTCTAGATCAACCTCCTCGGGATTATTCACCAAAAACTCGTATTCATCTTGTGCCTCGTTTTTGTTTTCTGGTTGTTCTGACATTTTTTAAATTCTGAATTAGAATTTGGCTAAATTCCCTCCCTTGATAAAAGCGTCTTTATTGTTTTCAAAGCAATAATAATATCGAGCGTGAAGGATCTATTCTTAATATAGAAAAGATCGTACGAAAGTTTGTTCTGTGTTTCTTTTATATCGATACCATGATGTGGATGATTCTCATGATAAATCTGCGCCCAACCAGAAAGCCCAGGCTTTATGATGTGACGCACACCATAATAAGGTATGACTTTCGCATATTCAGCGACAGCTTTTGGAAATTCTGGTCGAGGTCCAACAAGAGAAATATCTCCTTTGATAACGTTGAAAAATTGTGGAAGTTCATCAATACGAGCTTTGCGAAGAAACTTTCCAATCTTTGTCACTTCATTTTTTCGTCCATCCACAAGGTCTCCAGCATTTGCATAAGTCATTGTGCGGAATTTGATGAGACGAATGATTTTGCCATGCTCTCCTACTCTTTCCTGAAAGCTCCAGATACCACCGCCTTCTATTGTAAGAAGAGCCATTGAGAAAATAAAAAATGGAGATGAAATGATGACACCAATAATAGAAACCACAACATCCATAAGCCGTTTGAATGCGTCATACATCACATGCGGTGCTAGAGAAATATTTTCGAGAAACCAACTATAGCGCACAAGCGAGAGCGGAATGCGATCAAAGATTTCTTCATAGAGACGATAGAGATCGATAAACTGTACTTGAGAGAAAATAAGATTGTAGAGATGTGGCAATATTGGCGCCACCTTTTCATCGTATGAATCGATAACAATGATTGAAATATCATCTTGATAGATTCTCTCAAGAATATCTTTGTTGAAATCGATCGAATCGAGAGCACTTGTATCGATTGCTACCGCGATCTGGAAATTGTAGCGGGGATTGCCATTGATCTCATTTTTAAGCTCATGCGCATCAGCGCCTCTTCCAATGAGCATTGCATTATCACGTTTTTTAGAACCAAAAAGATGGAGCGCATAATTTCTCCAAAGAAATGTGAAGACGAAGCAGAGTGCTATATATATAAAGAGAATGATCTTTGGTGCAACACCAAAGAACGGCAAGAAGTAGAAGAATGCTATCGCGAGAACGCTATTAAAGGCTTGTGTTTTAAGAAGTAATTCTGGGAGACGATTGCGGCGCGCAATTCTCTGTTTTTCATACAGTCCTGCAATAAAAAATGCGATAATCCAAAGGACCGACAAAATAGCAAAAGGTGTAAGGAGTGATAAGAATATTTCGGTTGATGGAATCTCGCCATAGCGAAGCCACAGCGAAAGCCACAGGGAGAGTGCAAAAGCGACGATATCCCCCAAAAGGAGTATGAGCGATTCTTTTTTATTCGGAATATGCATCGTTTCTTGTAAGCGGTATAATACAATAAAAAACAAAATATGGCTACAGAAAAGAAGATTTTATACGTGATCACGAAATCAAATTCCGGAGGAGCTCAAAAACATGTTTTCGACTTGGCGACAGAAATGTCGAGAGATTTCAATGTCACTGTTGCAGCTGGAGGAAATGGTTTTTTGTTTGATAAGCTCACAGCGAAAAAAATTCGCACACTACACCTCGAATCTCTCGGACGAGATGTTGATGCAAAAAAAGATGTTTCATCTTTCATCACTCTTTTTCGACTTATCAAAAAAGAAAATCCAGACATTCTCCATCTCCATAGTCCCAAAGCCGGAGTGATGGGCACCGTCGCTGCTTTTCTTATAAATCTTTTCTCTGGCAAGCGACCGATCGAAACTATCTACACCGTACATGGGTTTACTTTCAATGAAAATAGAAGTGATGTAGAAAAATTCTTTATTGAACTTATTACATGGGTCACAATCATTTTAAGTTCTAAAACAATCACTCTCTCTGAGAGAGAAAGAAACCAAGTACGACATTGGCCATTTGTTGAAGAGAAACTTGAAATCATTCCGCTTGGCATTGCAATGCCAGAATTTCTTTCAAAGGAAGAAGCGAGAGCCTTTCTTTCTAAAAAAATAGGCAAGGAAATTTCTAGCGGGTCATTTATCATTGGCACGATTGCAGAACTTCATCAAAATAAAGGGTTACCGTACGCACTTCGCGCTCTGTCACATATCAAAGACGATTACACATATATTATCGTGGGAGACGGCGAAGAAAGAGAAGCTCTTCAGGAAATTATTAGCTCTCATTCACTTGAAGAAAAGGTTTTTTTGGCCGGACACATTGATAGCGCTGCAACAATCATGAAAGCATTTGATATTTTTCTTTTACCGTCACTTAAAGAAGGAATGCCCTACACACTGATTGAAGCAGGTATGGCAAATCTACCTGTTATCGCTTCACGTGTTGGCGGTATACCAAACATGATCGAGAATTCGAAAGATGGACTTCTCGTCTCAACAAAGAGAGAGAAAGAAATCGAGCAAGCACTTCTCTATAGTATGGAGAATAAAGAAAAAATCGAATCAATGGCTTCGCATTTTCATCATAAGACTCTTGAAAACTGGACACTTGAAAAAATGCTTATGAACACTCGGAGCCTATACAAAGAGACTTTGAATTAATATCATAGAGATATGGCAAACGTTCAGTTTGAAGAAACATCTCAATTCAATTTGCAAAATTCTGGCCCTCACGATCCAAAGATTATTACTTTTCTTATTGAAAAACATATTGCACGAAACAGATCACAAGCTTCTGCGATCCTCATTACTGTATGCATTGTCATTCTTGCTTTATCGATATTCGTTATTTATCGTTCGATCGGAAACGCTACAAAGCCTGTGATTAGAGACAATCTCACGCCTTCGATTCAGAAATTGCTCACACCTAAAAACTCGGCAAAATAAAAATGAAAACTCGTCGCATCAAAAAACATTCAGACGGTTTTACACTCATTGAAATACTCGTTGTGATGTCTATCATCGCGATCCTTGCCGCAATCATTCTCGCAAGTATTGTAAACGGTAGGCAGAAAGCACTCGATGCAAAAGTGACCTCAGAAAGAGCAGAGATTCAGAGATCGCTTGATGCGTACAATGCCGAATATGGTGGTTATCCAAACGATGGAAACGGCTCACAAGATTTTTATTGTATCGGAGGCAATTGCGAATTCCCTGGTCCTTTCACTGATATCAGTACTCTCTTTGCAATGAATGGCAGCCATTTTGCACTAAATACAAAAGCAACAACCACTCCAAATAAAAATCTCGCAGCGGTAGGTTCATATACATTTTCTACGCTTACAGATATGCCAGAATTTACAGTTGGGAATGATATCTATCGTGGATTTATTTATGTCGACTGTGCCTCAACTGATCCAGTATGTCTTGAAGGAAGCGGTGCAGGACTTATCACAACCACATTCTATGCAGGTCTCAATGAATATGCGGTAGGAACATGGCTGCCGACAAACTGTAGCGATCCAAACGGCGGATCTAGTGCTGCATATTATAGCTGTCTCTAGTTTGTAAACAGTTCTGTACGTTTTTTGGTTCTAACTTTGTTATAATTGAAGAGGTTTACAAAAGAAAATATTTTTAATGCCAAAAGTTGAATTTGAAAACACGGATCGATTCACATCACGACGAATCTTCGGTACTTCTACCACTCCCAAAATGGTTAAAGTCGTCATGAAAATGTTTCGACTCGAAAATGAAAAATACGCTGGAGAAGTCCTTCTCTTTAGTTCCCTTTTCTGCATTCTTCTTTCTTTTGCAATACTCTATTTTGCTCTCAAAACTCCAAGCTTTAAACCTGCAAGAGCGAACGACAACCTTCCAAAAAGTGTACGCATGGCTCTTCCACCAAAATACAATGGAAAATAAGAAAAATTTTATGAAAAAACTTGGGTTTACTTTGGTAGAGCTTCTTGTTGTTGTCTCTATTGTCTCTCTCCTTTCAAGTGTAGTCACAGCAAGCCTTGGAGGTGCAAGACTGAAAGCAAAAAACTCTGCACTTCAGGCCCAAAACCAACAGTATATTCTCGCAATGGTAGTCTACAGTGACAGCAATGGAGGCTTCCCTCCATCGTCATCTGGTACTCAGGTTGGAAACTACGTCTTCGTCTGTCTTGGTACTGGCTGTATTTACGGCAGTACGCCAATTACTTCTTCAATCGCTTCTCTTCCAAACAATTCAAGGAACACAGCATCCGCTCTCTCCTCTTACATTTCAATTTCTGAAAATAACACAGCAAACTTAAGTGATGTAACAATCGACGGCTCTGAATACAAAGGAACTGTCTACACATGTCTTACCTATGCATCAAATGGAAAATGTGCTGAACCACAAATGTTCTTCCCCCTTGCAAACACAGCGACATGTCCCGATGGTGCAAGTGTTGCTCTAAGCGACGCAAATGGTGTTCTCTGTACTGAAAATGTAAAGGAAGCGGCGGGTGCAGCATCAGGAGCAGCAAACACAAATGGCGGTAGTGGCAGCGTTGCAAGTTCTTCTGGCGTAACTTTCTACGACGCATCACACTATAGATATTCTTCTCCGGATTCTCGCCTTGGAGGATTTTATGGAAATGGCTGGAACGGACAAAATCTTTATTACAGCAACTCTACTGGAAATTATCTTCTAACAAATTCTGGTTCAAGCTGTATCTCTGTCTACGATTACTTTGGAGCAGATTCTGGCGCACATGATTATTGTTTGGATCAAAACCAAGTTGTCTTTTACGATGGTGATACATACCCCTATGCATCTGATTCAGATTTCGGATCTGGAACAGGATATGGAAGTGGATGGGACGGTACAAAATATTATGATACGTCACGAAATGCATACACATATACAACAAGCGAAGGAACAAGCTGTCTTTCATTCGATTACTACAATTCTGGAAGCCCAACATACAACACTTCCTATTGTTCTGTGCCAAATAACAATCCTGTAGAAGGTTGCACAGATTCATTGGCAAACAATTACAATTCATCTGCTACCATCGATAATGGCTCATGTACATACGACAACTGTACTGACCCAAGCGCATCAAATTACAATCAAAACAACGGAGCATGTCAGTATGGTACTTTCTACGATGGGTCTACATATCCATTTGCATCCACAGACTCACGCCTAAGCAACAACCTTGGTAATGGTTGGGATGGAAGTAATTTATATTATTCATCGACACTTGGTATCTACAATCAAAACAGTGGTGGCACATGTTTTACAGGGGATGACTACAATGTTGGAAATAATCTCAATTTCTGTACGGGAGATTCTGGCATTGTTGGTTGTATGGACCCACTTGCTAACAATTACAATTCAGGAGCGACAATAAGTGGATCATGCACGTACGATAACTGTACTGATCCTGCCGCAATAAATTACAATCAAAATAATGGATCGTGTGTGTACGATAACTGTACTGATCCAAGTGCCGACAACTACAACTCAAATAACGGATCATGCCAGTATTCATGCCATGACATAAATGCAAACAATTACGGCCAGTCTGGCTCATGTACATACGACTCGACATGTAACGATCCGAGCGCAAATAATTATCAGCAATCTGGCTCATGTACATACGGAGGATATTGTTCGAATCCAAACCACAACAGCAGCCGTTCTGATTGCGAGACTGATCATTCATACTGTAGTGATTCGAGTTATCACGATGAATCTAGCTGTACGAGCAATGGAACATATAGTGGCAATTATTGTAGTGGCGGTGGATACCAAGACCCATCGAGCTGTACAAATGCTGGATATTATACCGATCCATACTGTACCGACAGCAACTATACAGATTCTTATAACTGTACAACATACGGAAATGATGGAGCTGGAGCACAGTGGGTAGACAGCTACTTTGTTTCATACGGATATACATGGACTGGAGAATATTACGTACCAAACACGTGGACATCAGATCCTGCCGGAGTATGGACACCAAATTAAAATAAAAACTCCCCGCCACAAGGCGGGAGTTTTTATTTTCTTCTATATACCAAGGAATTCATTTTTCATGAGCTCTTTGTGTGCTGGGCGAGAATACCGCCTCATACCCATGAGAATTCCGAGCCCTGAAAGAGATGCCAGAAGATGTGATCCACCGTAACTTACAAATGGAAGTGGAATTCCCGTCACAGGGAGAAGACCGATGTTCATTCCAATATTGATTGTGAAATGGATAATAAAAAGAGCAGCTAGGCCGGAACCGAAAAGAATTTCAAAATTGCTTTCCCCTCTCGATGCATTTTGCAGGATTCGCACAATAAGCACACCAAAAGAAACAAAAAGAAATATAACGCCGACATATCCCCACTCTTCTGCAAATGCTGCAAAAATAAAGTCAGTCTGATACTCAGGCAAAAAGTTGAGTCGAGACTGCGTACCATAACCAATTCCCTTTCCAAAGATACCGCCGGATCCTACTGCGATTGTCGATTGATAGACATTGTACCCTGCTCCACGAACATCAGATAGCGGATGAATAAAAGTAAGGATTCGATCTTTCTGATACTGCTTAAATCCATATCCCCAGAGAAGTGAAAAGAGGGCTGTTCCAATAAAAAACACTGCAAAGAGATGCTTCTTTGAAATTCCTGACACCAAAACCATTGCAAACCAAATGAGAAAGATAATGATTGCGTCTCCAAAATCTGGCTGAAGAAGAACGAGAATAAAAATAATAAACGCATACAAGCCCGACACGAGAATATGCCTGATGTTTGCGATTTCTACGTGGCGTTTCGAAAAATATTTTGCGAGAAGAAGGACGAGAGTAATGTCGGCAAGATCGGCAGGCTGGAAAGAAAAAAATCCAAAACGAAACCATGATGTTGCTCCCTTTGCTGTGTGACCTAAAACGAAAAGACAGAGAAGAAGAAGGCAGGTGAATGAAAAAAGTGCAATGATCGAGCTTGTTCTGCGAAGAAATCTAAAATCAACCCTGCTCAAAAAAAGGAAGACGAGAAACGACACACAAATCCAAAGAAGCTGGCGTGAAAAATAATTTCCCTGTCCTACAAATGAATTCATTGTCACAAGCCCGGCCGTAAGAAGCGGAACAAGAGATGCGACTAAGATCCAATCAATACCGCGATATGCTTTTTTAAGGGTGTCCATCATTATTTTCTTTCTCTCTTATCTGTTACGCGGAAGCGCTCTCGCAACAATATCAATTTTTCCGATCGATCCTGTAAATGGAGTATTCCAAGTAAATACCACTTTTGCATTTTGTTTTGCTGCAATCGAATCAACTATCGTTTGTGAAACTGCCATCGCATTATTTTGTTCATCATACACAAGTGCGATCACTTGAACGTTTGTGATCGCATACACTTCTTCATTTACAAGTGTTGCTTGAACTTTCGGAGTTGAATCTGTCGATGTGGCAGATACTCCAATCACATTGGTAACAGGAACATCAAAAGATCCACGCTGCCAATTGATTGGGTAAATAAATGAAAAGACTGTCTTTGCGGGAATGCGACTTCCGGTGTACACAGAATGCTCGAGGATTGGAAACGTATCGCTTGGCGGAATGAATGTCGAACCCGTTCGTTCATCAAGAAGAACATTATCTTTATCATATGTTTTGAAAACATAATCAGCTTTTTCTGCGTATGCGCCTTGATTATCATTTTCAACCATCGCTACAAGTGAATATGTTCCCGGCGCAGTCTGAAAAAGTCTTTGGTACAAAGTGATAGGATCTTTTGATTCATCCGCACAAAGCTTTGCGCAGGGACCACCGCAATCGATACCGTGTTCATTTTGATTTTGCACACCATCACTGCATGTCGGTGCTTTATCGAAATATTTGAGATATAGAGGCACACCAACAAGAATAACAAAAATAAATATCGCAACTGTAATATAAATCGCTTGTCTTCGTGATGCCCAGTTCATTGGCATTATTATAGCAAGTTTTTATTGCCACGTAACAAAAACAAAAAAAACTTCCCGAAGGAAGTTTTTTTGGAGTTTTAAAATCTTAGTTCTGGCGGTGAGCTACTTTCCCCGTCCATAGAGTATCATCGCCGCTAGAGAGCTTAACTTCTGAGTTCGGAATGAGATCAGGTGTGACCCCTCCGCGAAACCACCAGAACTAAAATTTCAAAATTCTTTGTTTGAAAATTCGGATGTGAAGCGAATACATATTCGCATTCTTGGACTTATCGGGATGGAACCGATAAGTCCTTTTGGAAATTCTTGTGAAGCCTAGGTTTGGACCCCAGGGGTTGGACCTCTCTCGAGACAAGCTTTCGCCTGATATGGATGTTTGGGTGTTCACCGCAATGTCTCCCGCACCTAAGGTGTGTGCAGTGACCATCCTACTCTAACGAATCTGATGCGAGAAGCGAAATTATCTATCTTCTCACTAAGCAGATTCGGCCACCATTGGCTGACTTCACAAGATGAATGTGCAAATTTGGTGGGAAGGGCACCCTTTAAAGTTTCCATTTTCCAATGAAACAAATACACGACCTGCACATAAATGCAGTCCCATGAAATCGCCCGGAAGCGAAAAGTGTATCATGCGGCCCCACACCAATGCGGAACGAGCATCTTTAAGGAGCACCCTCCCCATTTCACATCTGAATTTTCAAACAACTCTGCCCCAATGAGCAGATCGGCTTTTCGAAAGCCGCTTCATACAGAAATATTTTCGATATGAAGCCGCTTTCGAAGCGTGCTGGAGGCCTTTTCTTTGCGGTAAGAGTAATCAATTGTTGTGATTATCACATTTCCTAATAGGATCGATGGATTAGTACGCCTCGGCTCAACACATTACTGTGCTTACACCTAGCGCCTATCAACGTCATCATCTCTGACGGATCTCAAACGATTCCTAATCTTGAAGTTGGCTTCACTCTTAGATGCTTTCAGAGTTTATCCATTCCCGACTTAGCTACGGAGCAGTGCCACTGGCGTGACAGCTCCCAGACCAGAGGTCAGTTCATCCCGGTCCTCTCGTACTAGGGACAAATCTTCTCAAGAATCAACGCCTGCAGAAGATAGGAGACCAACCTGTCTCACGCATGAATTCAACACATTACTGTGTGCATGGACTATAGCTTTATCTTTCTCAATAAATTGAGCGAAGATAGTTGACGTGTAGTCTCTACGGGCGGAATAAAATTCCTTCCCTAGGTGTTATCCTCCGTTTTTGCGTAAGGATTTCACCGATATAAGTCAACTTGTGCCGTATATATTTCTATATATGGCCGCCGTGATTCAGGTCAACAGTTTGCGTGGTTGTATTTGTTTACAAAACTCTCGAGGATTCAGACTGTTCAATACACATACATATATGTAGTGAACGGTCTGAACCCAGCTCGCGTATCTTTTTAATTGGCGAACAGCCAAACCCTTGGAAGCTTCTCCACCTCCAGGATAAGATGAGCCGACATCGAGGTGCCGAACTGCACCGTCGCTATGGACGCTTAGGTGCAACTAGCCTGTTATCCCCAGAGTAGCTTTTGTCAGATAATCTCCCACAGCATCTAATGCCGATGGTCGGTTCACTTAGTTCCGCTTTCGCGTCTGCTCGACATTGACGTCTTGCAGTCAAGCTGGCTTATGCCTATGCACTATCGGCACGGTTTCCATTCGCGCCTAGCCAACCTTATAAACTCCTCCGTTACTTTTTGGGCACATATGTTAACTTCATGTCGCCATGAAGGTCGGACTATACATTTATCCAATGGTTATTGGATAGTTGGGTTGTAGTCTCTACGGGTGTTGCTGCTCATGCGAACAGTACGTCCCTCGGAATTGTCTCATGTGAATGAGAGATCCTCCGATATAACCAACTTTTCTCATCACGATTACTCGTGATGGTCCCCCTTTTTGTTTTTTTCGAGCTGACTCTCCGGAGGCGCCACGGTTTCAATATTCAAAAGTTTTATCTTTTAAATACTGAAGGATAGCGCCCCACTAAAACTGCCCACCAGAGACTGTCTCCCCAAGTTTTTGCCTTGGGGGTTAGAAAGTACATAAGTACAGAATGGTATTTCACTGACGGATCCACATCAACCGAAATCAATGCTTCAAATCCTCCCATCTATGCTACGCAGCAATCACGTACTTTCAATATCAAGTTGCAGTAAAGCTTCTGGGGTCTTTTCGTCTAACTGCAGGTAACCGGCATCTTCACCGGTATTGTATTTTCACCGGGCAAATCCCCGAGACAGTTGCTCAGTCATTACACCATTCGTGCGCGTCAGAACTTACCTGACAAGGAATTTCGCTCTAGTGTTCCTCAAACCAGGACCATGTCTTATTCCAATTGATTGGAATCACGGCGTATGGCCTCTCATGTGAGCCGTGTGATCATTTTTAGATTACTCTAAAATGAGGTAGCGTTTTTTTAATTTGTGCAATGATTTAATCTTTTTTTCCAAAAACTAATATTCTAATCGTCCCAATCTTGAGAATTCACTTTCGTAAATTCTCAACCTTAGGACGATTATAGTTATCGCCGACATTGACCAGGGCTTATATCAATCACCAATAATATTGCTACTATCAACGTCGATATTTGACCTTCTGGCATTGGTCAGGTGTCACCCCCTATACATCCTCTTGCGAGTTCGCAGGGAGCTGTGTTTTTGGTAAACAGTTGCCAAGCATACTTTAGCTGCGGCCTCTTTATTAAGAGAGGCAGGCCTTATTCCGAAGTTACGGCCGCTTTTTTGCCGAGTTCCTTGGGGATCTCTCACCCGTTCGTCTTGCTCTACTCGAGCCGATCACCTGTGTCGGTTTGCGGTACGGTTTTTTCACGTTTATGCTTAGAAATTTTTCTCGGAAGCCTGCTTTGTATACTTCACCGACATTGCTGCCGGCATACTCACTATGCTTTGATTTCCCTTACGGGTAGATCCGGATTTTCCTAGATCCAACCTTTACATAGCAAACCCAAATCCAATAATGGGCTATACATACTAGACTTCGTCCTTCCATCGCAACGTGAAAAAGTTATGGAATATTAACCATATGTCCATCGGATTCGGTTCTCACCATTTCCTTAGGACCGACTAACCCTTGGCTGATCTTCATCGCCAAGGAAACCTTGATCTTTCGACGTGGGAGTATCTCACTCCCATTGTGGTTACTTGTGCCAACATTCTTACTTCGCAGCGCTCCAGTGTGGGTCACCCCTTCACCTTCACAGCAGATGCGAATACTCTCCTACCGCTTGTACTTTTCGAAAAAAATACAAGCCCTCAGTTTCGGTACTATACTTAGCCCCGATTATCTTCGGTGCGGAATCTCTAAGTGAGTGAGCTGTTACGCTTTCTTTAAAGGATGGCTGCTTCTAAGCCAACCTCCTCAGTGTCTCGGAAATTCCACCTCCTTAAGTGCACTTAGTATAGATTTAGGGACCTTAACTAGAGATCATGGGCTGTTTCCCTTTTGTCCAATGGAGCTTAGCCCCCATAGACTAACTGCCACGCTATTAACTCTAGGTATTCGGAGTTTGATAGGACTCGCGAGATTTCTCCCTGTCGAGTCCTTCCAGTGCTCTACCCCCTAGAGGAACACATGACGCTAACCCAAAAGCTATTTCGGAGAGAACCAGCTATTACCA
>JARIGV010000006.1 GCA_029288615.1 Candidatus Tayloriibacteriota bacterium | reverse complement strand
GTCGGCAGCGTCAGATGTGTATAAGAGACAGAAAAATTCTGTCGGCATAATACCCAAAAGCTGATGGAACCAAAGCGGCTATTTGATGCCGTACAACCACAACGCCCTAATTTACGGGCAAAAAAAAACGAAAGGATGCAGTATGCTAACGATTGGAGAAATCTGGGAACAACAACAAGCTCGGGCCACTCAAACGACGCAAGAAGTGTCGACCGGGGCGGTAGAACAACCGAAACCGGAGATCAAGAAGAAATTCATGGTCGCCTTTCCGACGGATCGTCTCGCACTCCACCAACCTCACACTGATGAAGGTGGCTGCGTGTGGATCCTCAAGTCGGGACGGTTTCCGGAAGTCGCGGAGCTTTTCCCTGGTGCGAAAGATGCACCTCTCGAGCTGTGGACCTTGGGACAGACCGTTGAACCTGCGAAGGGCAATCGCGTTCTGTTTCTCGGCTGCGGCGGCGGAGAGGTGGATGAACACGAGCTGGATCCGGAAGAGTATCGGCAAACCAGCGCGGCGGAGATGCTCGTTGATCTACTGAAGATCAACGATCCAGCGCTTCGTGCTGTGGTGTCTATCATCACGACTGAAGATCGCTGGGGTGCTAAAGATCAGCGCTCAATCCACGCCGTGCTCAAACAAATCCATCGCATGGATCATCCGTATTCATACGAGGAGGTCCTCGAATGGGTCGGTGCGGCTCTCGACGCCCAGTATCGGTTCTTCAAGAGCAATACCAAAACCGATTGGACGCTTACTCTCACTCTCGAACGAGCTCGCGATTACATCAAAGAGTTCGACGGGGAGGATGCAGCGGAAAAATGGTTTGATTTCGGCAACCGCGCGCTTGTGAATTTCAAAGCGCGCAAAGGCCGGATGATGGTGAAGCTTGAGGAGGACAAGAATCGCGGAAAGGAATCCGTGCACTGGCATCCGATCAAAATCGCGAGTGGAGGCAGTCGAAAAGACGACGGCTTCCTGGTGGCGATGAAGACGGATAGCTTCGAGGCGATGAAGGCGGCGATGACAGTCGGCGCTTCCGTGACCCTCATCGAGCAGAAGAGTGGCAACTCGCAAATCTTCGGTAATCGTCCTTTGCGGATTGATCTGACCGAGGTAGCACTCGCGTTCCGCGTTGCGGAGCTCGAGAAAATGTACGCTCTTCAGTTCATCAACAAGAAGCCGGTCATCCACCACAAAAATCCTCAGCGGAAGCTCGACGAGTTCGAGTTCACTGTGGAGGAGCTCTCGGTGCGTGGGCACGTGAAGCGCTGGCCCAAGATGCAGCCGTATTGGTACCTGCACGATGTTCCCGGGGATGCGGCCAATCAGTTCTACAACGGAACTGAATCCGCCAACGGCGTTCCTCCTTCGAATCTCACCTTTGAAGAAAGGGTGGAGCTCTTGAAAAAAATTCTCGGAGGTCAATTCCACGATGAATTCTATCAAGGGTGCCTCGAAGGAAAATGCGCCGGCAACAAATGCCCCTGGTTTGCCATGAACCTGACGCGCTGCACTGAAGTGCGCGACGGGACCTTCATGAAGCAAAAGGAGCTGCGTGCTAACGGCAAAGCGGAGCGTGGTGACGAAGGGAATCACAAACACGACCATCGTGATCGCGGGCAGCGTCCGCATCAACATCACGGTGAGCGTCGTGATGGACATTATCACCATCGCGGAAATGATCGCCGTCCGCAGCCGAAGTTCGCAGGGGCACGCGTCTGGCGTCCGACCGAGCAGCCGAAGCAGTAAAGGGTAGAGCCTAAAACTCCAGCGGGGGAGTATAAATAAAATGACCCGTGTTTCGACCAGAGCAATCTTGGTCGAATTTTTTTATATTTGTATTACAATAGCGCCATGTCACAAAAATTTCAGAGAAAAGTAGAAGACTTCGTGTGCGAACATTGCGGTGCGGAGGTGAAAGGAAATGGGTATACGAACCACTGTCCGAAGTGTCTTTGGTGTAAACATGTGGATGTTTTTCCTGGTGATCGAAAAGAATCGTGTGGTGGCATGATGGAACCTATTCGAATTGAACATGTAGGTGATCGTTACGATGTCATTCACCGCTGTGTGGTGTGCGGTGTTGAAAAACGAAATAGAGTTTCATCCGATGATGATTTTAATGTTGTTGCAAAAATTGCAGAAAATTTCGCGAAAAAGGAAACTCAAAATAAATAATTATCGAATTATTTGCGCAATAGTAGCTGCGCTCGATACTTTGAAATTTGCCGCCTCAGATGCGGCGTTTGTTTTATACCACTCTAGTGTATGTCCAGATTCTGCTGTGATGTCGTGCTCTATATAAGGAAGTGAGATCGCGCGGATGTTTGTTTGGCCACTAAAACTGTCGACTGTTGTTGCGACCATGATGCCGACAAGACTGCCGCTTATGTTTGCGAGTGCACCACCTGAAGATCCGTGATAGGCAAGAGACGTTGGAGATGTGGCGTATGCATCACCGCTTTCGTTGAAACTTAAGCTATCTGTAATATTTATTTTTTGAAGAATTTTATAGAGAGAGCTATCGAGAAGAGAGCCATCAGAGAAATTTGCTGGATAACCTGCAAGGTATGCAGTGTCTCCAACATGTAGTGTCGACGTTTCATCAAGGTTCATGTAAGAAATATTTTGTGTTGATGCTCCTTGTGTAACGGCTCCTGTTGCTCGAATAATGGCGTAATCTTTTTGCCCATCACCGGTTGGAGAAACATTTTCGAGGAAACTGTGATTGCGATTTGCCCATGAGCGAGGAAAGTAGACGATATCTGCCTTATAAAGTTTTGATGCTGGAGATCCACCACGAATGAAACATGAAGTTTGTTTAGAACTCTCTGTTTCCTCAAGAAGAATGTAGAGAGCGACATGAGCGTTGGTAAGGTATACGCCAGATGGATCTATGGCGACCGCGCTTCCTGTGACGCGTTCAAGTCCTTGAGGGACAGTGCGAGTGCAATAAATATTTACAACAGAGTTTTTAATATGGTCCTCAACTGATTCTCCAGGATTAAATGAAAACGTTGGAGAAAGAGGATAGGAAAGTGGAGGAGTTTGAATCGGTGTGATGTGCGGAGTTGAAGTGGTAGCGGTCGAAGTCGTTTTTGGAATTTGTGGTAGGGCTATGACGGGAGTTTTAGGAATAGTTTTTGTTGATGGCTTCTGCGTTTCTGATTTCTTTGAAGGCGGAGTACTCGTGCTTTTGGGATTGTTTTTATTTGCCTCAGTAAGAATATCGAAAATATTATTGTGAAGGAGTTCTTTGAGATTTGTAGTCGTTGCGGTGAATTCCCTTGAGATATGAGGTGAGCTGGTTGCAACTGGGGAAGGAAGGGTGGAGGTACCTGTATTCCAGCCGAGGAATGACAAAAAAGATGCGACGATTCCTATGACGATTTTACTCCCGCTTGCATTCATGCTCATCATTATATCAATCGTTGTCAGAAAGGCTCACTTCTGTTATATTGTGTTCCTGAACGAATACATGCGGGTATGGTTTAGTGGTAGAATGACACACTTCCAATGTGTAGACCAGGGTTCGATTCCCTGTACCCGCACCAAAAGAAAAAGTTCGAAGCATTGCCTTCGAACTTTTTCTTTTGGGAATACTGCGGGTACAGGGAATCGAACCTGGGAAGAGGTCGGGAAACGGGAGTTTCCCGTGGAGGAAGGATTGGGAAAACCGTGGGTTTCCCAGGAGTTCGATAGCGAAGCGTCCCTGTTATATTTGTAATCGATTCCCTGTACCCGCTCCCTCTTCTAACTTTTTAAAATACGTTATACTACTGCTATGAAAAATACACGAAATCTCACTATTCTTATTATTGTAATTGTTTTGATTATTGGAGGGCTTGTATATATGCGAAGAGAATCATCTTCTCCTGTTGTTACTGATACAGCCACTGAGTCTTCATCTGTGAGCACTTCAACTGCTTCTCATTCTTCCGAACCTTCATTTTCAGTACAAAATCAGACAAAGGCATCGGCGCAAAATGCTGTCACATCAATTGCTCCTGATTCAACATGGAAGAATTTCGAAGAGCCTCAATATAAGTATGGATTCGAATATCCAGAAAATTGGCAGATATCAGTACAGTATGTGCATCCAGCACAGATCACTCCTGAACAAATTGTTCTTGTAAATGGAGGATATGTCATAAGTTTCTTTGTAAGCAAGAATGCCGTTCCTGATGATACGATCTCATCTTCTGGTGTGGCCTCAATTGGCACTCTTAATGGTCAAACACTCTATCGTTACGCAAAACCTACATACGATGCAGGAGGTAAAAATGGATGGTTTGCTGTTCTTGAAAAAAACACTAATGGAATTGGCTATACGAAATCTATTCCTTATGGCAATTATTACTATTCAATCTATTATTACTTGCCTTCAAATACTACCTCAACAGATGGTTATGATGAGAAATTGATTAATGAGGCAGACAAGATTGTTTCTACATTCCATTTTAACTAGGACTTTTCGAGCTATTTTATCTTCTTCCTATCTCAATTTTAGAAAAATTTCATCTGAATTTTTCTAAGATGTAACTGTAGACGAGCTTTTAAAAAGTTTTGTGGAAAACTTTTTATTCTCGTTTTTATCATGTTACAATGTATCCTCTAAAATAAATGTTTAAAATGAATTTCGAAGATTTTACAGAACATCAACCAAAAGAAAACGAAGCTGATCACATCGAAGATGTCGGTGCTTTCCAAGAGCATCTTGAAAATCTACAAAAAGATTTTCATATCGGCGAACATGATCCAGAAGAGCTTCGAAATGCAATTGAAGCAGCACGAAAAAATAATAATGAAGAGGGAATAGCCGCATAAACTAAAAAACCCGCGAAGAGCGGGTTTTTTAGTAAGTGGAATACGAGAGATTATTTTACAGCGTCCTTGAGAGCTTTAGCTGCTCGGAACTTTGGAACCTTCATAGCAGGAACTTTGATCGTTTCTCCTGTTCGAGGGTTTCGAGCTGTTCGAGCTGCTCGAGTTTTTACTGAGAAGATTCCGAGACCTGCGATTGAAACTTCTTCTCCTTTCTTAAGGTGCTTAACAATAGTTTCGAGAACAGTATCTACGACTTGCTCAGCCTGAACTTTTGTTCCTCCGAGTACTCCGTGCACTGATTCGACAATACCTTGTTTGTTCATGTGAAAATAAATTAACTGATAAATATTTTCCGACGTCTCGACCGGGTCGATAGTGGTCGAGAAGCTATTTCAATTATATATGAGGCCGTCCTTTCCGCAAATGCCGGAAAGGACCATACAACAGAGTGCGTAAAATGCCGCGCCCAAAGGGCGCGGCATTTGTATTTTGACTTTGGATTTTACTTCCTATCTCGCGTACTCCACCACTCGATTCTCTCTAATGACTGTAACCTTGATTTCACCTGGGTATTTAAGGTCATTTTCGATTTTAAGAGCGATTTCACGTGCCAAGTTAGTTGCTTCAAGGTCTGTAACCTCACCTGGAGTTACGAAAACTCGTATTTCACGGCCTGCTGCAAGGGCATATGACTTTTCAACGCCTTTGAAGCCATTCGCGATAGCCTCAAGATCACTTAATCGCTTGAGATAGTTTTCTACAGTATCTCGTCTTGCACCTGGGCGTCCGCCTGAGATAGCATCAGCAGCCTGAACAATGCGTGATTCGAGAGTTTCATAAGGATATTCTTCGTGGTGAGCTTCCATCGCCTTAACGATTTCCTCACTTGCACCAAATTTCTGAAGGATACGTCGGCCAATCTCAACGTGAGTACCTTGTACTTCGTGGTCCACAGCTTTTCCAATATCGTGAAGAAGTGCGCCGGCTTTAGCTACAGCGACATTTGCTCCGATTTCCTGAGCGATCATACCGGCAATATGTCCCATTTCAACAGAGTGTTGCAAAACGTTCTGTCCGTAGCTTGTTCGGAAGTAGAGGCGGCCAAGAATTGAAATGATGCGCGGGTCGAGATTGAAGACTCCACATTCAAAAGCCGCTTGTTCACCTTTTTCTTTGATGATCTTGTTGATCTCAGCTTTTGCTTTCTCAACTTCTTTTTCAATTTTTGCGGGCTGAATTCGTCCGTCAAGAATAAGATTTTCAAGAGCGAGACGAGCGATTTGTCTGCGTACAGGGTCAAAACATGAGATTGTGATAGCGCCAGGAGTATCATCAACGATAATTTCAACACCTGTTTCTCGTTCAAATGATTTGATATTTCTTCCTTCTTTACCAATGATTTTTCCTTTGAGCTCGTCGTTTGGAATGGCGACAGATGTAGTAAACACATCAGGGCTTACAGAGTTTGCAAGACGCTGGATTGAAGCAGTGAGGATTTCTTTTGCTTTACTCTCGATCTTATCAGTATTTCCTTGTTCAAGCTTATGAAGACGAGCGAGAAGATCTTCCTCATACTTTTTCTCCATTGTCGAAAGGAGAGACTCCTTTGCTTCAGCCTCAGTAAGCTTTGCGATTTTTTGAAGCTCTACTTCTTTTGAAGCTTCCATTGCATCAATTTTCTCTTTCTTTTCTTTGATCTCATTGATGCGACTCTTCATATTCTCGACTTCACGATCAATATCAACCTGTCTTTTGTCGAGAAGTTCTTCTTTTGCTACGAGACGATCTTCAGTTTTCTTGACCTTGTCTTCTTTTTCTTTGATCTCCTCACGAACTGCCTTCAGGATGCCCGCAGCCTCTTCCTCGGCTGAGAGAGTTATCTTCTTTGCTTCCTCTTTTGCGTCGAGCATCATTTGTTTGATGTCGTGTTCCATTGAACCCTTCTTTCCAAGGGCAACTAGGACTCGAAGCAGATAACCTAAAGCAACACCAGCTGCGCCGGCTGCTGCCAAAAGGCTAAGTATTATTTTTAATGACATAAGCGAAACTAATTCGCTTCCAGAAATCTTTGGTTGCTTTTAAGAATTGAATTGTTGAAGGTCGGGGTCATAGGCTCTTTAAAGCTCTTCTGAATCGGAAGCGAATATAACTAAATTTGATTAAATTCGAACATTTTCACTATATAGTAGAAATTGGGATTTGTAAAACTGGTGGTTTTGTGTCGTATCGTGCTGCTATGATAAATTTTCCACAGGTTGACATGTCATGCATGAGCTGGTATTTATAAAAAGGCATGAATATTTCTATTCTTGGCATGTTCTTTCAGGGCATCGCGCTCTTTTTCATTGTTTCTTTCATCATCGCGCTCTTTGAGTGGGGAGGTGAAATTAAAGAAGCTCGGAAAAAGCTAGCGGGAGGCGAAACTATAACCCACGAATGCGGACTCATTGTTCGTAATGAGAATGACTTGCGGTCTTTTCGCAGGATTCGTTTTCGCGCAGTTTTTCTGCGTGCATTCGTTCGCCCGGTAGTGTGGCTTCCTGCGAAGGAAACACATTCAAAAGACTCGTCGTAGGACGGGTCAATTTTTTATACAAAAAAAGCCGCGCTGCCAAAGG
>JARIGV010000005.1 GCA_029288615.1 Candidatus Tayloriibacteriota bacterium | reverse complement strand
CCTTTGGCCCGCGCTGCTTTTGTTTTTATTTTGCCCATGCTAATGTCATTTCAAAAGTTGTTTCTATGGATATACTCGACATCTCACCAATCACTTTCGTCATACCTTCACTTGAAGATGTATCTTCACTTGAACGGCATTTCGAAAATGGCGAACACAATCATTCACATCTCCAGAAAATCGCGTCGGCGACCAAAGAGAACAAGAAAGAGCGACTCAAATTCGCCATGGTTCTTGTTGCGACGACTTCCGGCGTCGGTAGTCCTTTCGGAGAAATCGTTCAATGCTGCTGCGGCGCTCTCAACGCTGATGCGGAAGATCTGAGCTGTCCGAGCACTGCTCAGATCGCGGCGATTGCAAGAACCTTTGAAAACGACGGGACAGAAAGGATGATCAGGGCAGTCCCGATCTCGGGCGTTCCTGGGAAGGAGAAGGGGGTGGTGTGGACCCGTGATCCTTGGCCACGGCCCTCGAGGATTACTCCTTGGATCAGTTACGTTGAGTCAGAGGAAATGGTTCACGGCTCAGTGTACGTGGTGCTTCCTTTTTCGATGGCGACTGTGGTTTTCTAATGCTCACTTTGGTGGGCAATTTTTATTATCAACATGCAATTATTTGACCAAATCAACAAAATTTTCTAAGCTCATCTATTAGTTATGAAGCCACCTAAAGCTGTACGTCGCACTGTCGTCTCTGCATCCAGGCCCGTCAATCCCAATCACAAACCTGGTACTGTCACAGGTCGCCGTCGTAAGCGCTAGTTCTCCCCACTAGATCTTTTTTTTACCACTGCCCGCGCTCTGCGCCGGGCAATTTTTTTGATTATTTTTGATTTTCATACTAATCTACGGCTATGCAATTCCACGTCATCACATTATTTCCTGACCTTGTAGGCTCGTATCTCTCCGAGTCGATTTTGGCGCGAGCTATAAAAGAAAAGAAAATAAAAGTGAGCTTTTACAATCCTCGTGATTTTGTAAAGCCGAACAAATCTCAAAAAGGAAAGGAGAAACCGTATCTTCGTGTTGATGAAAAGCCATATGGTGGTGGCCCTGGCATGGTGATGCAAGCAGAACCTGTGGTGAAGGCGATCGAGAAAGCCTTCAAAAAAACACAGCAAAAGGTGAAGAAGACAAAAATTGTTTTCTTTTCTCCAGCGGGGAAACAATTTGATACAGCATATGCAAAAACAGCGGCAAAAAAATATACGGACATTATTTTGATCTGTGGTCGCTACGAAGGCGTTGATGCTCGTATAAAAAAGATTTTCAAAATGGAAGATGTTTCTATTGGTCCATTTGTTCTTACGGGTGGAGAGATTCCTGCAATGATCCTTATTGATTCGATTGCTCGCCAAGTAGAAGGAGTGCTTGGGAATTTTGATTCGCGTGAGGAAGAGAGAATTGCTTCACATGATGTGTACACGCGACCGGAAGTTTTTACATATAAAGGAAAGGACTACAAAGTGCCAAAAGTTTTGCTCTCAGGAAATCACAAAAAGATAGACGAGTGGCGTGCAAAGGGTATATAGAGAATAAAAAATTGAGGCGCGAGCGCCTCGTTAGTGTGCAGAAATTACTGAGATAAAGATGAGATAGACGAATCCGCTGAGCGGGCTTACCATGAGTTTCCAAAGTGCTGGCTTTGCGTTTGGTCGAAGTTGGGCAAAAAGCACAAGCAAGGAAACAACAGTAATCACCTGCAGGGGAAGGAACAACAATATGTGCATGTCTCTATTGTAACCTTGCGTTACTTGCTCTCCAAGGTCTGCCCTTGGATGTCTATCTTAAATGGGGAAAATAGGGTTGACAGAGGGTATAAAAGGAGTATAATCACGCGTGACATAGCAAGATTGAGTTGTGGCCGCCAGAGCAATGTCTTTTGGAAGGAGATTATAAGCTTTATATCTTGCAAATACTCACTACTATTTAGAAACTGAAAACAAGCTTCACGAAGGAGAGCTCGTTTTTTGTTTTTATCTACGTTTTGACGACTGCAAAAAAATAAATATTTATGCCAGCACGACATAAAGAAGTCTCAGGCCGACTTGGCCAGAGCGCGAACACTCGAAACAAAAAAAGTTTCGGGAAGTTTAAGGAACCACTCGCAGGGCTCCCAAACCTTGTAGAGGGACAGATTGATTCTTATACATGGCTTATGGAGAAAGGCCTCAAGGAGGCTTTTTCAGAGTTTTCAAAAATTCACGACTACTCTGGAAAGAAGTTTGAGTTTTCATTCGGAAACTTTGAACTTGGAACTCCAAAGTATGACGAGGCATATGCAAAAGAGAACAAGATTTCTCTCGAAGCGCCTCTTAAGGTGATGGTAAAGCTTCGCAATAAAATTCTTGCATCTGAAAAAGAGCAGGAGATCTTTATGGCGGACTTTCCAGTGATGACAGATCACGGAACATTCATCATCAACGGTATTGAACGAGTGATCGTGCCACAGCTTGCACGATCTTTCGGAGTATTTTTTACAACAAGCGAATCAAAGGGCCAGATGTTTTTCGGTGCGAAGATCATTCCAGCACGAGGTGCATGGATTGAGATCGAGACTGAAGCAGACGGCGCAATATATGTACGTATCGACCGAAAGCGAAAATTCCCAATCACATCACTCCTTCGAGTTTTCGGCGCAGCGACAGACACAGACATTCTTTCTCCTTTCAAAAATAACGAGATTGCAAAGAAATATCTCGAGACGACTCTCGGAAAAGATCACGCTAAGACAGTTGAGGAATCGTACATTGAGATCCACAAGCGACTTCGAGATGGCGACCTTGCAACTGCAGACAATGCGAAAGAATTCGTGAATGGTCTTTGGAGCGAAGAGCGCTACGACCTTTCACCGGTAGGACGACATCGATTCAATAAGCGATTCGGAAAGAGCATGTCAGAGAAAGATCTCGCGGTAAAAGCGATCACTCTCGATGATCTCTTCACAATCGTTTCTCATCTTGCAGAACTCAACACAAATCCAGATGCAGCTGCGGATGATATCGACCACCTCGGAAGCCGACGTGTGCGATACATCGGTGAGCTCCTTCAGCAGAAGATCCGTGTTGGTATGACACAGATCAAGAGAAACATTCAGAACCGAATGTCGACAATTGATACTGAAGCAACATTGCCAATTCAGTTCATCTCACCTCGACCACTTCAGGCCCGAATCAAAGAATTTTTCACAACAAACCAGCTTTCACAGTTCATGCAGCAGGAAAACGTGCTTACTGAGCTCGAACACCTACGCACAGTTTCTGCACTCGGTCCTGGAGGACTTACACGAGAGCGAGCAGGTTTTGAAGTTCGTGACGTGCATCCATCTCACTACGGCCGAATCTGTCCGATCCACACACCGGAAGGACCAAACATCGGTCTCGTACTTCACCTTGCTTCATATGCTCGAATCAACGACTTCGGAATGATCGAAACTCCATACGCACGAGTAAAGGGAGGAAAAGTTACAAAAGAAGTTATTTATATGAATGCTCTTGAAGAAGAGGGTCATATTATTGCGCACGCTGCTACTCCTTATGACAAAGACGGAAAGATTCTTATTGATGATGTAGAAGTACGTATCAAAGGAAAGCCAGCACTTGTAGAAAAAACAAAGGTAGAACTTATCGACGTTGCGACAAACCAAGCATTCTCTATTGCGACATCGATGATCCCATTTCTAAACCACGACGAAGCGAACCGAGCGCTCATGGCCTCAAACATGCAGAAGCAGGCAACACCTTGTGTTGTTCCTGAAGCTCCACTTGTTGCGACAGGTATTGAAGCAAAGGCTGCGCAGGATACAGGACGAGTGATCCTTGCTCCAGAAGATGGAACGATCACACATGCAGATGCAAAGAAAGTTGTATTTAAGAGTGCGAAAGGAAAGGAAAAAGAATATCGACTTGCACAGTTCGAACGAACAAACCAGTTCACATCATTCCACCAGCGACCAGTTGTTACTGTGGGAGATAAAGTGAAGAAAGGTGATGTTCTCGCTGACTGTTCAACAACAGTAGATGGAGAAATGGCTATCGGACAGAACGTACTTGTGGCTTTCATGACATGGGGTGGACAGAACTACGAAGACGCCATCGTTCTCTCAGAACGACTTGTGAAGGAAAGCAAATTTACATCAATTCACATTGAGGAATTTGTTGTAAACGTTCGCGATACAAAACTCGGTCCAGAAATTACAACTCACGACATTCCAAATGTTGGTGAAGCAAAACTTAAGAACCTCGATGAGGACGGAATCGTTCGCATCGGTGCTGAAGTTCGCCCAGGTGACATTCTTGTTGGAAAAATTACTCCAAAAGGTGAAACTCAGCTTACTCCAGAAGAGCGACTTCTTCGCTCAATCTTCGGTGAAAAATCTCGAGATGTAAAAGATACATCAAAGAGAATGGAAAACGGAAAGCGAGGACGAATCATCTCTGTGAAAGTATTTTCACGAGAGAAGGGAGACAAACTCGAAAGTGGAATCATCAAACGAATTCACATTGAAGTTGCACAGCTTCGAAACGTATCAGTCGGTGACAAGCTTGCTGGACGACACGGAAACAAGGGTGTTATCTCAATTGTTCTTCCTGAAGAAGATATGCCATACATGCCAGACGGAACACCGATCGACATTGTTCTTACACCACTTGGTGTGCCATCACGAATGAACCTCGGACAGATTCTCGAAATCCACCTCGGTCTTGCTGCGCATTCACTCAATTATCAGGCGATTGTTCCTCCATTTGCTGGAGCGACTGATACTGAAATCAAGCAGGAACTCGTAGAGGCTGGATTTAAAGAAAATGGAAAGACTGTACTCTTCGACGGACGAACAGGAAATGCATACGATCAGGAAATCGCTATTGGTTATATGTACATCTTGAAACTTCACCACATGGTAGAAGACAAGATCCACATGCGATCAATTGGTCCGTACTCTCTCATTACACAGCAGCCACTTGGAGGAAAGGCACAGGGTGGAGGGCAGCGATTTGGAGAAATGGAAGTGTGGGCACTTCTCGGTCACGGCGCAGCACACACTCTTCGCGAAATGCTTACAGTAAAATCTGACGACATCCAAGGACGATCAGCGACATTCGATGCAATCGTTCGAGGAGAAGAACTTCAGGCACCGAATTCACCAGCATCATTTAACGTACTTTTGGCAAACCTTAGAGGACTTGCACTTGATGTTACTCTCGACCAGTCGACGGGAGAGCGTGCAGATGTAAAGGAAACAGAAGAGGACAATAAATAATCCTTTACTTCTTAATCTCAAACAAAACTATGCAAAAGAAAAAAGACACACGAAACTTCGATATGATCTCTCTCAAGGTGGCATCACCTGAGCGAATTCGCGAGTGGTCATACGGCGAAGTCACAAAGCCTGAGACAATGAACTATCGAACACAGCGTTCTGAAAAGAATGGTCTCTTCGATGAAAAAATCTTCGGTCCAGACAAGGATTATGAATGCTACTGTGGAAAATACCGCGGTATCAGATACAAGGGAATTGTCTGTGAAAAATGTGGAGTTGAAATCACACGATCTATCGTTCGCCGAGAGCGAATGGGACACATCGAGCTTTCAACACCAGTTGCCCACATCTGGTTCCTCCGCTCAATGCCATCTCGAATCTCACTCATGCTCGGAATTGCTTCTGGCGATGTCGAGAAAGTAGTGTATTTCGCAGGATACCTTATTACGAAAGTAAATGAGGATGAACGAGAGCGAGTACTTGCTGACCTCGATTCAGAATTCAAATCAAAGATCAAAACTGTTTCTGATGAGAAGACAAAGGATGCTATCCGAGATCTTCTTGTTACAACAAAGAATGAAATCGATGAGCTTAAAGTTGGAAAAGTTCTCGACGAAGTTCACTATCACAAATATTCAGTAAAATACGGAACAGTATTTGAGGCTGCGATCGGTGCTGAAGCTATCTACGAGATCTTCAAATCACTTGATCTTCCAAAACTTGCAACAGCACTTGAGGCTGATCTTGAAAAAGCTGGAGCAGCAGAGCGAGAAAAGATCAACAAACGACTTGGACTCATTCGTGGAATGATCGCGTCAAACATTCGCCCAGAGTGGATGTTCCTTTCTGCGATCCCTGTTATTCCTGCAGCACTCCGACCTATGGTTGCTCTTGATGGTGGACGACATGCGACATCAGACGTCAACGACCTCTACCGACGTGTGATCAACCGAAACAACCGACTTCGAAAACTCAAAGAAATTCATGCTCCAGATGTAATCCTTCGAAACGAAAAGCGAATTCTTCAGGAAGCTGTAGACGCTCTTATCGACAACTCAATTCGTCATGGAAACAATGCATTTGCAGGAGCAAATGCAGCACAGCGACGAGCACTCAAATCTCTCTCAGATAACCTCAAGGGAAAAAGAGGACTCTTCCGCCAGAACCTTCTCGGAAAACGAGTAGACTACTCAGGACGATCTGTAATCGTTGTAGGACCAGAACTTAAGCTCAATGAATGTGGACTTCCAAAACACATGGCACTCGAGCTCTTCCGACCATTCGTTGTGTCAGAAATTCTTAAGAAAGAACTTGCATACAACATTCGTGGTGCTTCACGACTTATCGATGAAGGAATTCCAGAAGTATGGGCGATCCTTGAAGGTGTGATTAAAGACAAGTACGTGCTTCTCAACCGTGCCCCTACACTCCACCGACTCGGTATTCAGGCTTTCAAACCGATCCTTATTGAAGGAAACGCGATTCGAGTGCATCCTCTCGTATGTAGCGCATTCAACGCTGACTTCGACGGAGACATGATGGCCGTTCACGTACCACTTTCTCCAGAGGCACAGCTTGAAGCTCGCGAGATCATGGCTGCTGATAAAAACATTTTGAAGCCAGGTTCTGGAGAGCCTACTGTATCTGCAAAACTTCTCGACATTGTTCTCGGTAGCTACTGGATGACAGTAATTATCGATGGTGAAAAGGGTGAAGGAAAATATTTTGAATCTCCAGCATCAGCTGTCGCAGCATTCAACTTCAACGATGTTTCTTTCCGCGCGAAAGTAACAATCCTTCCTACAGATGAAGTGAAATACAAGGAGTTTGATGGCAAAGCGTTTGAAACAACTGTTGGACGAATTCTCTTCAACGAAGTTCTTCCAGACGACTATCCATTCCTCAACAAAGACATCAACAAGAAAACTATGGCAGCTCTCATGACTGATCTCATGGCACGCTATGGTACAGACAATCTTCCACCAATCCTCGACAAAATTAAGACTTTCGGTTTCCGCTATGTAACATCTTCTGGTGTGACATGGGGAATTGACGATATCAAAGTTCCAGCTGCGAAGAAGGAAATCATCGAGAAGTCTAAGAAGCGATCTGAAGAAGTAAACGCTCAGTACGATGAAGGTCTTCTTTCAGAAGAAGAGCGAATTCGAAAGAATATCGAAATCTGGCACGCGGCAAAATCAGAAGTTGAAAAATCTGTTGCAGAGAACCTCGACAAGCGAGGATCTGTTTACGACATGTACAAGTCTGGTGCCCGAGGTTCTCTTTCACAGATCACACAGATGTCAGGTATGAAGGGTCTTATTCAGAACACTGCCGGAGAAACTATCGAATTCCCAATCCTTTCATCATCAAAAGAAGGACTTAATCCAATTGAGTACTTCATTACAACTCACGGTTCTCGAAAAGGTCTTACTGATACCGCTCTCAACACTGCGAAGGCTGGATACCTCACACGACGACTCTTCGTTGCTGCACAGGATATTCTCATCACAGAAAAAGATTGTGGAACGAAAGAAGGTGTTGTACTTCGAAAGGAAACGGCATCAGGAATTGAAACTCCACTTGCAAAAAGCATCAAAGGACGAATCCTTTCAGCTGATGTTATTGATCCAAAAGGAAATGTACTCTTTGAAAAGGGTCACATGGTAGGAGAAGAGGATGCGATTGCAATTGAAAATGCAGGACTTCATGAAGTGCATGTCAGATCTCCTCTTACATGTAAGACTCACGGAGGTATCTGTACTCTCTGTTACGGACTCGATCTTGGAAAGAACAAGATCGTAGATCTCGGTGAAGCAGTAGGAACAGTTGCAGCTCAGGCTATTGGTGAGCCAGGAACACAGCTTACAATGCGTACTTTCCACGCCGGAGGTACAGCGCAGGTCGGTGGAGACATCACACAAGGTCTTCCACGAGTAGAAGAAGTGTTTGAAAAGCGAAAGCCTAAGAATCCGGCTGTTGTCTCAAAGACTGATGGTGTTGTGACAGAAATTCGAAATGAAGGAAAAGAAAAGATCATTGTTATCCTTCCAGACATTGCAGATCGCGCATCAAAGACAAAGAAGCAGGCAAACGAATATCCTGTTCACCATCTCCGAATGCCTCTCGTAAAAGTTGGTGATTCAGTCGTTAAAGGACAGATCATTACTGATGGTTCTGCTGACATCGACGATGTCTTCAAATACGCAGGACGAGAACAAGCTCAGGAATACATCATCTCTGAAGTAAAGAAACTCTACGAACTTCAAGGAGAAGCTGTGTCACGAAAGCACATTGAAGTTATTGTTCGACAGATGTTCTCACGATACAAGATCAAGGATACAGGAGATACAAACTTCACAGTAGGCGATGTTGTTGAATGGATGGAATTCTCAGACGAGAATGAACAGATGAAGAAACAGAAGAAAGAAGAAGCAAAAGGTGAGCCAATGGTACTTGGTATTACAGATGTCTCACTCTCACGAAAGAGCTTCCTTTCAGCGGCTTCATTCCAGCACACAACACGAGTACTTATTGCAGCAGCAGTAGAAGGTGCACAGGATCCACTCAATGGTCTTATGGAAAACGTTATTCTTGGACGACTCATTCCAGGTGGTACAGGCTTCAAGGGCAGCCACAAGGCAGAGATGGTAGAGAATCTTCAGAAAACACTTCGAGAAAAATATCAGAGAGAAGCATCGGTAGAGTAGGGTAATTTCTTTCCAATCGCGCGAGGTAGTCCTCGCGCTTTGGAATTTTAAAGAAATAAATGTCTACAGCCGTAGAACAAATCAAGGAGCGCCTTCGCATCACTGATGTGATTGGTTCTTACATTACACTCGAAAACTCAGGAGTGAACTTCAAAGCAAAGTGTCCTTTTCACAATGAAAAGACGCCTTCCTTTTTCGTATCAGCAGAGCGAAACACATATTATTGTTTTGGCTGCGGTGCAAAAGGGGATATTTTCTCATTTGTAGAAGAGTTTGAAGGTTTGGACTTTAAGGGAGCACTCAAAGTTCTTGCAGAAAGAGCGGGAGTATCTTTGACGACATTCAAAAAAGAAAATCAAGGTGAGCAAACAGAAGAAGAAATTCTTTTTGATGCAATGGAAGCGGCAACAAATTTCTTCCAAGAAAATCTCAAAGCTACTAAAGATAGTCTCATCTATCTGAAAAATCGCGGACTATCAATTGACATGGTTCGTTCATGGAGAATTGGTTTTGCGCAAGATGAGTGGAGAAGTCTTAAAGATTATTTGCTTTCACGAGGGTTTAGCGAAGCCGTACTTCTTAAAGCGGGACTCATAAAGCAAGGTGATAAAGGATCGTATGATCGTTTTCGCGCGCGTATCATGTTTCCTATTTTCGATGGTTCTGGAAGAGTGATTGCTTTTTCAGGACGTGCGATTCGCGAAAGCGAACATGAGCCAAAATATCTCAACAGCCCTGAGACGCCACTTTTTGAGAAATCAAAAGTACTCTATGGATTCCAAAAAGCAAAATATGTAATTAAAGAAAAGAGATTTGCGATTCTTGTGGAAGGTCAGATGGATCTTCTCATGAGTCATCAAGTTGGTTTTGCTAACACAGTGGCATCATCCGGAACGTCACTTACACCAGATCACATCAACATCATCCGAAGGCTTACAGATTCGCTTGTTATTGCTTATGACAGTGACAACGCTGGCATTAATGCATCTTTTAAAGCGTGGCAAATGGCACTCAGTGCTGGACTCTCAGTAAAAGTAGCATCACTAAAAGCAGGTTCTGATCCGGCGGATGCGATCAAAGAAAATCCATCGCTTTGGAAAGATGCAGTAGAACAAGCTCGACATATCATCGATTACTTCCTTGCTATCGCCAAGACAAAATCTGAAAGCGAGTCCGACACTCTCATGAAGGAAACAATCCTTCCGCTCGTAAGATCTCTTGAAAGTTCAATCGATCAGTCGCGCTACATTAGAACGATTGCACACGAAACAGGTATCGCTGAGAAAGCCCTTTGGGAAGATCTTGCAAAGGTTTCGATTGAAGTGACAGAAGAACTTCCTTTCGCAGTACCAAAGGGTAGCTCGGCTGATCCATCTCGCAAAGCGATTTCACTTCTCCTTTATTATGGAAAAAAAATGCCCGATCGATCGTCTACATTCAGGAAGAAACTTGAAGAGATTCTTCCAGACTTTTCTGAACGCATGAGTGCGCATGAAGCTCATGCAGAGGCGCTTATTTTTGAGGCTGAAGCGCATTACGGAAATTCTCCAAATGGAAGTCCGCCCGAAGATGAGATTTTGCGGCGGCTTGAAGAAGATACTCTTAAAGACAGATTTGGAAAAGCAATGATCGCGCTCCGAAAAGCGGAGGAAAGCAAAGATAAAGATAAGGTCGACACAATTGCTAAGGATCTCGACGACATAAGTAAGAAACTGGCAATTCTTCCGAAGAAGTATCAAGCTCTTCAATAATAGATTTTAATAAACTATAATTAACAACTACATGGCGAAGAAACAAGCTAAAAAACAGACAAAGGCGGCGGTAAAGAAAGTCCAGAAAAAACCAACTAAAGCAGCTCCTAAGAAGGCAGTAAAAGCTCCAAAAAAGGTAGCTTCAAAAGCAAAGCCAGCACTTAAAGGAAATAAAAAGGCGCAGGATTTTGAAAAACGATCAGAGAAACTTCTCCTTAAAGGAAAGGAGCGTGGTTTCGTAACATATGATGAAATTCTTAAAGAATTTCCAACAATCGAGGATGATGTAATGTTTCTCGATACTTTGTATGAAAAACTCAACAGCTCAGGAGTTGATATTCTCGAAGGAGGAGGTCTTCTTGAAGTACATGCAGACGAAGATGACTTTCTTAAAAAATATGGACTGGGTTCAAAGAGTGAGAACTATGACTCTATTCAGATGTATCTTAAAGAGATCGGTCAGTATCCTTTAATCCTCGCAAATCAGGAAAAAGATCTTGCAAAAAGAATTCAGGCTGGAGATGAAGAAGCAAAAAATCTTCTTGCTAAAGCAAACCTTCGACTTGTGGTGTCTATTGCTAAGAAATATGTTGGACGAAGCCCAGATCTCACACTTCTTGATCTCATTCAGGAAGGAAACCTCGGACTCTTTAAAGCCGTTGATAAATTCGACTGGACGAAAGGATATAAATTCTCGACATATGCAACATGGTGGATTCGTCAGTCTATTACACGAGCACTTGCTGACCAATCTCGAACGATCCGTGTACCTGTGCACATGGTAGAAACGATCGCAAAGTATAAACAGGTTGTACGACGTCTTTCACAAGATCTCGGTCGTGATCCGCTCCCAGAAGAAATCGCAGTAGAAATGGGACTTGATGTAGATAAGATTTATCAGATCGAAAAGATCGATCAATCGACAGTGTCCCTTGATACACCAGTAGGAGATGATGGAGATGAGAAATCAACATATGGAGACTTCATTGCGGATGAAAAAATTCCATCACCAGATCAGGACTCAGCACATCGTATTCTTTCAGATCAGGTAAGAGAAATTCTTGGCGATCTTTCAGAAAAAGAACGAAGAATTCTTGAAATGAGACACGGTCTTGCTGACGGTATTCAGCATACTCTCGAAGAAGTAGGAAAAACTTTCGGAGTAACGCGAGAGCGAATTCGACAGATCGAAGCAAAGGCTCACGAGAAGATCCGAAGCCACGATAAGATCAATCGACTCAAAAACTATTAAAGAAAAATGCGGCGCTCTTGAGC
>JARIGV010000022.1 GCA_029288615.1 Candidatus Tayloriibacteriota bacterium | reverse complement strand
ATACATCTCCGTGCGCTTATTTTCAAGCTTTGAAATAATTTCTGGATCTGTGATCTTTCTGAAGCGTGGGAATGTAATGCCTTCTTTCGTGACTTCTTCCATAAACATAGAAAGCGGACGAACATCGTAGTGTCCTCCAGCTTGATAGACTTTTGCACTTTCATAGAGCGGCCGATAGATAACCATTGCACCAGCGCCGTCAAAATCATCCATTTCGGTATGATGCCCGATATTTACAACTTCGTACGCATAATCAAAAACACCTTTTGAGTCGTCGTGTTTGTAGTGGTAATAAAAACCTTTTTCTGGTGCGTTCATATTTATTCCATTATGATTAATTGAAACAAACTCGTATCCATCTCTTTTTTTACATCCTCAAGCGTGTTTGAAATCGGTTTGCCTGGGCCATTGAGTGATGTGTTAATGAGGCACTCTGCGCCTGTTTTCTTTCCAACTTCAACAAGAACATCGTAAAGCCACGGATTATCTTTTCTTTCGAGTACTTGAGCGCGAGCTGTCTTGTCGTTGTGTACAATTCCTGGAATAAGTTTCTCGGCGAGAGGTGTGCAGAAATTTCGAAATTGCATGTATTTACCACGAGGCCCTGTGAAGAATTTATCGAAATGCCTATCTGTGACGATTGGCGCGACAGGTCTATAAAATTCTCTTTTCTTAATTGTCTCTGAGAGAAGCTTTTTATTTTCTAAAGTTGGTACCGCAAGAAGGGAGCGATGTCCGAGAGCTCGAGGTCCAACTTCTGCTTTACCAATAATAACTCCGATCGGCTTATTCTTATCAACAAGTATTTCTGCTGCTTTTTGGGGAGAAATCGGATGAGTAGGGTGCTGTTTTGGCCCCCATTCAAAAAAGGGACTCTCAAAAACCTTTGGCCATTTTCCTGTGATGAGAAAATATCCAAGAGCTCCAGCGCCAAGTGCGATGCCGGAGTCGTTTGTGGGAGGAGCAAAAATAAGATTTCTACCGCTTTCAACAATAAATGAATTTAATTCGAGTGCGAGAAATGTACCGCCACCTACAACAACATTTTTATGTGGATATTTTTGAAGAATTTTCTCAATCTCATTTTTTACATCTTCTATGTATGAGTAATAAACATTCGCATATTCTTTCATAAGAGATTCGTCCATTGTCTCACCAAGCTCATTGAATCTTTTTTCAAGAGCCTCGAGATTAATATTTTCAAAAGGAATATATTTTGTGTCAGGAAAATATCCAGCAAGACCCATGAGTTTTCCAGCAACAGAGAGCGGCCGCGTCCCAGGCATTTTAAGGTGATCGAGTCTGAAGCTTGAAGCAAATTGTTTTGAAGGAAGTTTATTTCTTTCAAACTCAGTAATACCTTTTGGTCCAATGGTTCCAATAGAATAAAAACCGGAAGTAAGATCAGATTTGAAACCCCATCCATCAAAAACTATATATAGTGATTCTTCGGAGACATCAGGTGTACGAAATTGCCAGGCACATGCCGCGTGTGAAAGATGATGATCGACGTGGTAGAAATTATATTTCGAAAAGATAGATGCGTAAGGTAGAAGGAATGGATTACTTTTGGTTTTCTCTTGCTCCTTATCTTTTTGAGCAAGATAGCCAAAAAGCTCGCCTGCATTTGCGGGTTTTACTGTAAAGATGTTGTCGTTTTTGGAAAGTGGGGCAAGGTTTGCTAGCTGGAGTCGTTCGTTTATATTCCCAATGAGATGATTTGATTTTATTCTTTTATATCTTTCTGCCTGGCTTGCGAGGAGAAGTGTGCCATCACTGTCATACACAGCAATGCCGGCGTCATGAACTCCGTAATTGATACCTATAAATCTTTTCTTTTTTCTAGAGAAAATTGAGAGCATGAGTGTGATTCATGCATTTTAACATATTCAAAATTGAGAGAGGAAACTATCCTATAGTAAGAATTTTATTGTGAAACCATATTTCAATTTCCATCTCAGCATGTGCGGGAGTTTCGGATGCATGCATGACATTGTGAAGTGCTCGTCCTTCACTGTCAGCTTTCTCGATGGTATCAATTCCAAATTCCTTTCGAATTTTCATTTTAATTTCATGTGCGACAGCGACGGCATTTTCACCTTCTACAATAAGTGCACATACACTGTTGTCCTTCACGTAGCTTTTGCAGAGATAGTCGACTATTTGTGTTTCTGTGGCACCGTAATTTCTTGTTTTAACATGATAGTGTCCACGGCACTGCTCTTCGCTCGCAGTGATATATTTCTGCTCAGTTATAATGAGTCCTGCGTCTTGAATACGAGAAATAATAGTGGGGAGTAGACCCCTTGAGAGACCGTCCGGTTTAATTAAAACCAAACATCTTTCAGTCATGATTCGTTTATACTAAAAGAATAAAGTTTTGTCCAGTGCTGATTCTTTGTAGTTTATGGAGTTTTTTACATGGACTTTAGTGCCCAAGTGGTACTTCTGCAGTAATATTTTCTTTTTCTTTGAGAAATAGCGCTGCGGTTGTTGCACCAATTGCTGTAAAAATGCCGCCGACAATAAAAGCAGCATGATAGCCTGAAGTAAGAGCTTGAAGGTTGTCTGTTCCTGCCGCAATGAGATGTGCTGTTCTTGAAGCAGCAATACTTGCAAGTACTGCAAGGCCGAGTGCGCCGCCCATCATAAATGCAGTATTTACCAAACCTGATGCAACACCTGATTCATTTTCTGGCGCGTCGTTCATTGCTGCAAGAAGCATTGGGTTGAACGCCATTCCAGCTCCAATACCAAGAAGGATCATGCTTGCGAGAACGTCATGTACAAATGTGCCATCAACAGATGCGCGAGCGAGAAGAATGAGACTAATCGACGCAAGAAAGAGTCCAACTGAGAGTGGTTTTTTAAGACCAAATTTCATAACAAGCTTTGCAGAAAATCCAAAAGAAAATGCTGCCATGATGAGGTTTGCTGGAAGGAAAGCTAAGCCGACTTGAAGAGGTGAGTAGTGGAGCACGAGCTGAAGATAGAGTGCAGAAAGAAAGAACCAAGCAAACATTCCTGCGGCCCACAGTACTCCGATGATGTTTGAAACCGCAATATTTCGGAATTTAAATAATGAAAGCGGCATGAGTGGGGAATGTACTTTGGATTCTATCCAAATAAAAATGACAAACAAAATAGCTGAAGTGCCGAGGGTGCCAAGTGTTTGTAAAGTTATCCAGCCAACAACATTTCCATTTACAATTCCAAACACCGCAAGCATAAGAGCTGCAGTGATGGTGAGTGCTCCAAAAAAATCGATGTGTTTTGCGGAATCACTGTCGCGACCACCTGATGGTAAAAGAAAATATGACAATCCAAAAACAACAATACCGATCGGGATATTAACGAGGAAAATCCAATGCCAATTAAATGTTCCTGTAAGAAATCCACCTAAGAGTACGCCGATGCTTCCACCTCCTGCAGAGACAAAGCCAAAGAATCCCATCGCTTTCGCTCTTTCGTTTTGCTCGGTAAAAAGATCCATCATGAGAGATAGAGAAACAGCTGCAAGAAGTGCGCCGCCAAGACCTTGAAGTGCGCGAGCAATAATGAGAAAGGATTCCGAATGTGCAAATCCACATGCAAATGATGCAATTGTGAAAGCAGAAATGCCCGTCATAAATAATTTTTTATGACCAAAAAGATCACCAAGTCTTCCACCTAAAAGTAGAAAGCCGCCGAATGTAAGAAGATATGCATTCACAACCCATGCGAGATTTACTTCGCTGAAACCAAGATCTGTTCTGATTGAGGGAAGGGCAACATTGACGATAGTGCTATCGAGTACAATCATAAGTTGTCCCAGACAGAGAGTGGCGAGTGCCCACCATCTGCTAATGTTTGGATGAGTATTATTCATTATTTTTTATGATATGAAGAGCTTGATAAAGCTTTGAATGTTATGACCCTACGGGGAGTCGAACCCCGCTTCCAGCCTTGAAAAGGCCGTGTCCTAACCGATAGACGATAGGGCCGCGAATTTGTAGACCAAAATATAACATTTTTTACAGAAATGGCAAAAAGTGTTACGATTTTTTCACTTTGGAAAGGTGGCAGAGATGGGCGAGATAAAAACTGCTTTTTGTCGAGCCGGCGTAATCGCCGGACCACTCTGCCACTCGTCTGCGAAGCAGTTTCCATTTGAGTGAAACGAATATATGGAAAGGTGGCAGAGTGGTCGAACGCGCCGCTCTCGAAAAGCGGTATGCTCGAAAGGGCATCGAGGGTTCGAATCCCTCCCTTTCCGCAGTGATCCACAAAGACGGCTAAACGCCGTCCGCGTGGATTATCATTGCGTGAAAGGAGTGATGAGAAAGCCGGAGCGCGGCGGCGCGAGGCGGGGTCGAGGAAATTTTGAGCACAAAATTATTCGTGACCGAATCCCTCCCTTTCCGCAACCAAATCTCATTTCCTTGGCAACATGACACAATGCTGATCAATTCTCGCTAAAGAATATTTCGTTTATAATAGTTGAATGGATCTAGAAGAAATCACAACTCCACCTGAAGAGCTTGGTGAATATGTTCATCGCAAGCTTCGTATTCAACTTATCATTTACTTTCTTATTGCAGGTATTGTTTTAGGTATCTCCGTCTTTCATATTTTGACTGACCATACAAATATTATTTTGCCTGCCATTGGTTTTATTATCGCAGTTTTTGGCGGCACATTTACGTCACGTATCAATAAGATCGATTGGGATCATGGTGCTGAGAAAGTGATCTCAACCTTTGATGCTTTGGGTGTGTTTGTTCTTATTTGCTATATAGCTTTTGAAGTATATAGAGAGAAGATCGTTGAATACTTTGTGCATGGACCTGCTGTCGTTGCGGTATCTCTTGCTGTACTTTCAGGAGTTATGTTTGGACGAGTGCTTGGTATTCGCGGACGCATCAGACAAGTTTTCCGCGAGCAGAAAATCATCAAATAATGAAAGTAGAGAAAAGCCAGAAACTTACTTCAATTCCTGGTGTCGGAAAAAGTATTGCGAAAGATCTAGAGGAGATTGGCATCAAAAAAGTTTCAGACCTTAAAGGTAAGGATCCAGAAAAACTTTTTAACCTCTCAAATAAAAAAGTAGGGAAGGTGCAAGACAGATGCCTTCTGTATACATTTCGCTGCGCTGTCTATTTTGCCACTGCAAAGAAGTATGATTTGGAGAAACTCAAATGGTGGAATTGGAGTGATGCGAAACTGGCAAAAGTGAAGAAAGTTTGATAAATTTCTCGTGTCCGGGTGATCGGCTGTTTCGGTAGATATAGAATGAAAATGTCAGAAGTAGGGGATGGTAGATATAAAAATAAATAAGGGCGATTAGCTCAGTTGGTAGAGCGCAACATTGACGTTGTTGATGTCACAGGTTCGAATCCTGTATCGCCCACAAATAATTCCCGCTTTTGCGGGAATTTTACATGGGCGATAGAAAGCGCTAAACGCGCTTTCGACAGGATTCGAAGCCTGATTTAGCATATTTTGTGAGCTTGCGAAATAAAATATCCAATCAGGGTACTGATCCTGTAAGGATCGAATCCCACATTCTTGTGGTATAATATTTCAGTTACTCACTTAACTTAAATATATGCATCCATTCAATTACATGTCATATGGCTATGGTGCTCCATGGTTTATGACACTATTTCTCTCTCCAATTTTCTGGCTCTGGGCGCTTGTTGTGCTTGCTCTTAAGGGATATTCGCTTTGGCATGCTGCAAAGAGAAATGAATTGTGGTGGTTTATCGCTCTTCTTGTTATAAACTCTGCTGGTATTCTCGAACTCGTCTACATCATCTTCTTCCTCAAGAAATTCCATAAAAAGCACGAACATCATCACGAAGGACATCATGATCATGATCATGACTTCGCGCCCCACAGACATCATCACGAGTAAATAAAAATGCCAGCAATAATGC
>JARIGV010000015.1 GCA_029288615.1 Candidatus Tayloriibacteriota bacterium | reverse complement strand
AAAATTATACTCCGCCGTTCGAGTCCTAGGCGTAAGCGCGTTTAGCGCCTACTTCCCGCATCAAAACTTCGTTTTGCTGCGGGACTAGGACTCGAACCTAGATACTCAGGACCAAAACCTGATGTCCTACCATTAGACGATCCCGCAATTTCTTATTTAGCCTAGATAGACTAACGTTTTTTGGCTAAAAAATCAAAAATATCCAAAGGCAACCTTGGACATCTTGCAGTAAATTGACAAACCATAGAAAAATGGTATTTTGCGTTTAACTTTTGAACCTTATGAAAAAGACTAAACGTCAGACGGTCAGTCGTTTTAATCGTCAGTATCGCCCTGAGAAGCCAAAGAAAGTGAAAGCCGAGGCGAACACTCCAGTGGACCTGGTTCGTTTCGGAATCACCTTCCGTAACGGCTCGCACTACGCATACTTTTGTTTGTCGGTCATTATTGTAATGACCAACATCATCGGGAGCGTCATGATTAAGTCGCCTATAGTGCTGCTCTTCGGCGACTTGGTCTTTGGCTTGGTGGCATTCATTGCATTCATTGCTACGCGCGGCGGAACGAGAGAAACAGCATGCTTTTCGAAAGACTGCATCTGGTGGAACCTCTCTCTTGTGATCGTGCAGATGCTCATCCGAAGACTCATCTTTCACAGATAACGTCGACTGACACTTAAACCCCACCGCTCAAGGAGCGGTATTTTTTATTTTAGAGCACTATGAAAGCACTTTTATGAGCGCGATCTCAAGAGGAAGAGTCGGAATGAATGATCGAGAGATTTCTTCGTGCGCAGTAAGTAGCTCACGAAGGGTTTCAGCTTTTACAGCAGAATCTTTTATCTCAGATATTTTCTTTACAAAAGTGAATCGCTCAGGAGAAAGTTTTTCCTTAAGCTCTTTTTCTGACATAGGTGAAGCTTTAAGAAGAAGGGCTCCGCGCAGTGTTTCAATGATTATTTTTGAAAACATAGTGACATCAAGGTTTTGTTTCGAAACGGTTCGCAAAACTTCAAGCCCTTTCTCGATATTTTTCTCTGCGATGCTTTCAATGAAATTTTCTGCGAGAGACATCTTCGGTGCGCCTGTATATTCCTCGGCTTCTTCCCTGCCAATCGTTTTTCCAACGCCTGTGTTTATTATTTTCTGAAGTATTCCATGTGCATCACGGAAGGATCCGTCGGCGAGCGTTGCAATGAGATCTGCTGCATCTGGTTCAAGAATTACCCCTTCTTTCTTTGCAGTCTTTGAAATAACATCGCGAAGAATTTCATTTGTTGGTCTCTTGAATGAATGAACTTCGCAGCGAGAAAGAATGGTCTCAGGAATTTTTGATGCTTCTGTTGTCGCAAGAATGAAAATAACGTGAGCTGGCGGCTCCTCAAGAGTTTTAAGAAGTGCATTCCATGCTTCTTTTGTAAGCATGTGTGCTTCATCGATGATGTAAACTTTAAAACGAGATTCAAAAGGAAGTGTATTTACAGCTTCACGCACAGCGCGAATATCATCGATACCACGATTTGATGCTGCATCTATTTCATATGTGTCATTTGAAGACGTACCAAGTGCTTCTGCAAAAATACGAGCGATGGATGTCTTACCGATACCTCTCGATCCGGCAAAAATATATGCATGCGAGATCTTATCGTCTTTGAGAGCGTTTTTTAAAATGGAGATAACATGATCCTGACCTACGACTTCATCAAATTTTTTCGGACGATATTTTCTGTATAAAGTTTGTGACATGGGCAAATTATAGCAGAAAGAATTGCTTTGTATAAAAAAGAGCAGCCGCAACGTGAACGTCGCGGCTGTCAGGTTTGGTTTTCATTGCGTTTCCAAGCCACATGGCCGGTTAGCATTGAATTAAGTCATACCTGATACCTCAGCTCGCTGCCAAGGCACTCGTCGCGGCGACGAAATGTCGCCTAACCGGCGCGCGTAATGGCGCCGGTGTCTTGCCGCAGGCCGCTGCCGTGGATACCACTCGCGAATCCGCCAGAGGTGATTCCGCCGATGCAGGGCTTATCGAGGCTGATGATGCCGCCGGAGGTCATGCCCCCGCCGTCATTCTTGCCGATCGTAACGCCGCATTTCGCGTACTCGCCGCCGTAGTAGTTATCGGGCGAGGTTGCGAAGATGCAGACGCCATTGCTCGCGCTCGCGAGCATGTATTGGTGTGCGGCGATGAGGCAGCTCGCGGTAGCGAACGCCGAATCGATCTTCGTCAGCTTATACATCTTCCAGTCGCTCGCGAAGGCCGCGGGCGGGCTGGTGTCGGTGACGGCCGGCTCGTGGGTCCACTGCGGACCGGTATCGAGCGGCGGCGCGGCGCCGGTGGCATGCACATTGCTGGCGATCAGGCCGGAGAAGCACAAGAGAGCGACACACAGGACGGGAGTCCAGGGTCGGCCACGTGCGCGGGTCGTTTGCTTTTTCATGCGGTTTTATTTTCCGTTTTTTGGTTTTAGACGCACGAACACTCCTTCGGAGGCACAGTCTGCTGGTTTGCAGGTATGACTTTTGAAAGAGCGGTCGTGATTGACGGTTCCAACAATAGCTCTGCTTGACTATTTTGTCAATAGATTGTGTAAAAAAGTATCCACAACCTCTTTTACCTCTTTTGCAGTGGTCGTTTCCATGAGTTTTTCACGAAGTTCTTTCGCTCCAGGGAATTCCCCTACGTATGATTTAAAATGTTTTTTCATGATGGCAAAATTTTTAATTCCGCCAAGTATTTCTTCAAATTTCTCTGTGTGTTCTACCAAAACCTTGAGTCTTTCTTCGATTGGTACATCTTTTCTTTCTGAAAAAAGCCAAGGGTTTCCAAATATTGCGCGACCGAGCATCACACCATCACACCCTGTTTCATCTACTTTCTTTCGAGCGTCGTCGAGATCTTTTACATCACCGTTTCCAAAAATAAGTGTATCTTTTTTCATTTTCTCACGGATCTCCACTGCCCTTTTAATATGTTCCCATCTTGCTGGCACTTTCGACATTTCTTTTCGAGTGCGCGCATGAATGGTGACAAGCGCAACATCTTCAGCAAGCAATTCAGGAAGCCATGTATCAAGTTCCACAGTATTAAAACCAACACGCGTTTTTACTGATACAGGAAGATTCGGTGCACCGCGTTTTGCTGCACGAATAATTTCTCTCGCGAGCGCCGGATTTTTTATCATTGCCGCGCCGCATCCTTGTTTTTCAATAGTTTTATCAGGGCAGCCCATATTGATATCGATTCCATCAAAGCCGAGATCCTGTACGAGCTTTGCCGCCTGCTCCATGTATTCTGGTTTTGATCCAAAAAGCTGCGCTACTATAGGACGCTCCGCTTCTGAATACTCTAAATCTTTAAGTAATTTCTTTTTTCCTTCCGGAGTAGCACGCACAAGACCATCCGCAGACACAAACTCTGTCCAAAAAACATCAGGCTTTCCATATTTTGCGATTATAGATCGAAAAGGCGCATCGGTGACATCTGCCATCGGCGCCAAAACAAAAATTGGCTTCACTCCCCCTCGTTGGGGATCAGACTGTTGTTGTAGTTTTTCCCAAAATCCAAAATTAATATTATCGTTCATTGTCCGCGCATTGTGCAAAAACTTGCCTTCAGAGTCAAGAAATTAGAATGTATCTCCTGCTTTAAGGAATCCAACATTTCCTTGTACAAAACGAAGAAGTGTATCAACGTCGCCGTCTCTATTGTCTGATTTGAGAATAATGACTGCAATACGATGATTTGTTTTACCGATTGTTGTATTGAAAACAGTCACAGTTGTGCGATCAGCTTCATCAGTATATCCATTTTTGCCACCAATAAATGACGAGCGGCGAGAAAGATCATTATTATTGAGCCATGAATGTGAGAGGATCGTATATCCACGCACGCGAGTAACATCCCAGAGTTCTGGATGTTTTTTTGTGATGTACTTTGCCAATGTAAAGAGATCAGTCACTGTAGAAACATTGTTTGCCGAGAGACCGCTTGGATCATCGTATGAGGTAGAAGACATGCCAAGTGATTTTACTTTGTCATTCATAAGTTTAATGAAAGCATCTCGGCCATATCCTTGTGCAAGAACTTCAGCCGCATCGTTTGAAGACTCCATGAGAAGTGGGTATAAAAGATCACTCGGCAAAATTTTCTCGCCAGCAACAAGACCGCCAAGAGTTCCGTATGTTTCTACTGACGAACGTGTAACAGTGATGAGTTTGTGCTGATCCAAAACATCTTCTGAAACGAGTGAGGCCGTGAGTTTCGAAACTGAAGCGATTGGAAAAACCATGTCGGAATTTTTTGAAATGATTACCTCTCCTGTATCGATATCACCTACCAAATACGCAAGTGCACTTGTTCGTGGAAGTTTGTAATCTTCAGAAAGAAAATAATATTGACCAGCTTGTGGGTCGGTATTTGTCGCAGCGACAGTATCCCCATCATCTGATCCCATATTTTTAAATGCAGCGCTACTAGGAAGTGACGATGTCGCTTCTCCCACATTTTGATCATTTGTCGCGACCGGCTCAGCAGATGTAGGCGAAACAGGAGGGATTGGTGTAGCGTTTACATTTGCATTTGCGAACGCTAAGACCGGATGGTCAGTCACACCTTTGAAATATGCCACGACGGTTTTGCCGGTGTTATAAAAAAAAGACGCTACCGAAATACCAACAATGATGGCAGCAACAGCCCATACCCATGTGCTATATTTTTTGTCTCCATCTTTAGAAAGTGTAATGACCGGCGCCCCATGTGGCCCCAAGCCGTATGTTTCAACGTGGATTGGTACTCTTTTATCTTCTGGATCTAGAATATTTTCGTCTTTCATGTCTCTTATTTCACTGTAATTTTTAGCACAGAATCACCCTCGATATCAAACGAAACATGTGATCCTTTTGTGATATCGCCAGAAATTATCTTTGACGCCACAAGTCCTTCAACCTCATCATCTATTGCTCGATTCATAGGTCTTGCACCAAATTTCGGATCTGTACCTTTCGATACAAGGAAATTAATGATTTTGTCATCGATCAGAATATCAATTCCCTTTTCAGTCATTCGTTTTGCAAATTTCTGCATCATTAGGCGTGCGATCTGTGCGAGCTCTGTATCGCCAAGTGGATGGAAAAGAATGACAGCGTCAAAGCGGTTCAAAAGCTCGGGCTTAAAAATTCCTTCACTGATGAGTGCATCAATAATTTCTTCTTTCTTAGATGCCATATCAGCTCCGTCTTTCACAAATTTCCAAATCATATCGCTCCCAGCGTTTGAGGTTGCAATGATGATATTGTTTCGAACATTTACTTTCTTTCCATTCGCATCAGAAAACACTCCTTCATCGAGAACTTGAAGGAAAAGGTTAAGTGCATCCGGATTTGATTTCTCAAATTCATCAAGAAGAAGGACTGCGTATGGTTTTTCACGCACAGTTGTCGCGAGAATTCCCGCTTTATTTGCATCAAATGATCCCAAGAGACGCCCAAGCGCATCAGGACCTTTATATTCAGACATATCAAGACGAGACATTGCGCCTTCTGATCCAAAGAAAACTTCTGCAAGTGCTTTTGTAGTTTCTGTTTTTCCAACTCCCGTAGGCCCAAGGAAAAGGAATGAGCCGATCGGCTTGTTTGGACTTCCTACCCCAGCACGAGAGCGTCTCATTGCTTCACTGATTGCTTTTATTGCTTCCTCCTGGCCAATAACACGAGCATGAAGAATTTTTTCGAGATTGAGAAGCTTATCTTTCTCTTCTCCTTTGGGAGTCCCTGTTGGTACTCCTGTTCGCTCAGATACGATTGCAGAAATATGTTCAGGCAAAAGTACTTTTGAACCGTGTGAGAAGCAATATGGCACAGCCTCAAGCAAAAGATCTTTTGCTTTTTCTGCATATGAGCTTCCATCAAAATATCGTCTTGAGCTTTCAAGAATTGAAACAAGTGCTGTGTATGTAATAAAAAGTTTTGATTCTTTCTCGATTTCTTCCGCCTGTTTTTCAAGCATTGCCATCACTCCTTCGCCACTTCCAATATCAATTTTTAAAATCTGGAAATGCTCGAGAAGTGTCGCATTTGATTCGAGCTCACTGTGAAAGGCATCTTTTCCATCGAGTCCAACAATATGAAGGAGTGGTGATTCAAGATATGGGAGAAGAAGCGCCACGACATCCGAACCAAGAGCCGAAGCACTCTTTATAAATGAAGATAAATAAGGAATAACAAGAATAATATTGCTTGCAGCTATCGCTTGTGAAAGCACATCAGAAAAAGCTCGCTCAAATGTGATCTTGTCGTTTGAATTCTCGATAATGAGATTAGGATTCAAGATAAAAATTCTCCCGTGTGTCAGCGGCGAGAGTACTTCTTGTCTTCGAATGCGCGTTGCAAGCATCAAAACCACATCAAGTCGTGATGACTCATCATCAGATGTAATAATGCAATTTGCTCCGCTTGATTTTGAAAGAATAGATTCAAGCTCTCTTACATTTTCATCATGCGCACTCTCGTAACTTGGCAAAAATGAGCCGACTTCTTCTGTTGCATCTGCTCCATATTTTTCAAGAATAAAAGTCTGCCCATATGACCAATTTTTTCCAAGTGCTGGAATGCGAAGTAGATGTTCTTTAGACCAGACACGTTCTTCCTCAATAATTTTTCTCTCTTCCTCTATCGTCCATTCGAATGCACCAATAAATACATCATTTGTAATTCCTTTTTTGAAAAGAAAATCAGCCCAGTCTTTATCAGTTTTTTGCATGAGATCCGCATATAATGCAACAGTACCAGGCCGTTCAGTGACACTTTGCCATGAAAAATTAACTTTTGTTTTCACATGCAAAAATTCCTTGATATCTTTTTCACTAAGACCAAGTTTTTTCATTGTTCTGTCGCCAATATCAGAAAAGAGAAATCCTTCAACGAGATCCCTTCCGTCGCAGTAATAAAGCATTTCCGCTATCTCAAAAGGCAAAATGTCAGGATTCTCATGTGATCTTTCGTAGAATGAATAGAAATAGCCTTCGAGCATGAGAGATGTGAAGTAGAGACCGAGAGAGATGAAAAGAGCTGCTTTTAGTGGAAGTACATATTCACCTGGAAATGTCGCGAGTGCAGCAAGCGAAAGAATAGCAACAAAAGCAAAAAACTTTTGTGCAGAGCGGCGATGTTTATGTAGAACAATATCCTCGAGATAAAGTGGTGCGGCGAGCGGTCCTATAAGTTTTTTAATATCTTTTGAGATCATTGCTGTGGATTAAAAGAATGTAAGTACTATTTTAAGACCCGATATAAGAAAAAGAATGGTTGCGAGCGGAAGCACGAGCCAAAAACCAAATGCAACAACACTACAAAGAATTGTAAAAATTATTACAACAACACCAAGAAGAATTACAGCGCCTCGAACAAGAAACCCGACAAGACGCATCAGAGAATTTACAACGAACACTTCGAAAAAGTTCTCCGGATCAAAACCTTTTTTATATCGCTCACCAAGCATCTGCCATGGAGCAAAAAGAGTGTGCGACAATTCTCCAATTGAAAAGAAATGATAGAGAAAAGAAATAAAGTTACGGCAATTTAGAAAAAGCTCAGCGAGTGCTCTCGTGTAATGCCACACAATATATGAGACCAAAAGCCTGATCATGTGAATTAAGTATAACGTGAATTATTTTTTGAAAGAAATTTTAACCGAGACTTCCTGAAAGAATGCTTGCTGTCGATGTCGCGTCCCCTGCTCCACTTTTTCTTTTGAAATAAACCTTGCTGCCAAAACGAAGGTCAATGTAATCAACTCCATCAAGATCTGGCAAAAGATTTTTAAACTGATCTGATTCCAGCACTGACCCTGCATTTTCTGCTGTCGAAGTCGCATCTTGTCCAAGATCGATAATGAAATCTGTTCCCGACGGTGTACTTATTCTTGTCTCTTTATCAGACACAACTTTTATTTTTGACACAGGCACGCCAAAAGACTGAATTGCTGTCCATACTACTCTTATATGTGAAATATCTGTTTCAGAAAGAAACATTTGTCCAATTGGATCTCCCGTAATCGCCCCTGTAAAGATTTTATATACACCATCGCTAAAATCTGGTGCCTTTGCAAAAATATCTCCCGCACTATCAAGGAAATAACAATCTCCCGGTGTGTCAGAACACCATAATGCAAACGGATCCTTCTCTTTTATAGAAATTTGAAGAGCGGAGCCATTAAGTGACATGGAAAGTGAGCCAATACGTGGGAATGTAGTTTCGATCTGTGACGCAATCTCCTTTTTTGGATAAAAGAAAATATTTGTCTTTGGCATGATGCCAGCGTAATAGCCCTGCATTGTATTGAATGCAATTTTTGAAATATCGTCTTCGTGAGTCACTTCGGCGCCAGAGACAGTAACAGACTGCACATTAAGAAAAGAGAGCCTTACAAGGAAATAGTAGCCGACGGAAATAAGAATAAGGATGCCAAAAAAGATCGCCAAGCGAATGCGTCGTCGTCTCTTTTTCTCTTCGCGAAGGCGAGGAGATTGTAAAACAACCCTTCTTCTTTGCATGAAGCCTTATTAATTGTAAGAACAAAAACAAATACTATTAAAATGCTTTCTCGATGTGTGTCTTTCCTCCCATAAATGGCACCAACGCTTCTGGTACTGCAACTTTTCCATCCTCAGTCTGGTAGTTTTCAAGAATTGCAATAAGTGTACGCCCTGCAAATGCTGTTGCATCGTTCATATGCACATGTTCAATTCGTCCGTCCGCTCTTTTTACACGTGTATTGAGTCGACGTGACTGAAAACCTGCCATATGGTCTGCACTATGTGTCTCCCGATATTTATTCTGCCCTGGCATCCATGTTTCAACATCGATATGTCGATGATCCGGATCTCCCATATCTCCTGTGCAGCAAATAATGATCTGGTACGGAAGATTAAGCACCTTATTAATGTGTTCTTGAATAGCAACAAGAAAATCCTGCTCCTTATATGAATTTTCAGGAAGACAAAATGATTCCATTTCTAGTTTGTAGAATTCGTGAATACGAAGAATTCCTTTCATATCCTTTCCATATGTTCCCGCTTCGCGGCGAAAGGCGTTTGAATATCCTGCGTAACGGATCGGAAGTTCTTTTTCTTCAAAAACTTCATCCATGTGCATTGGGCCTAGAGTATGTTCTGCACTGCCAATAAGATAAAGATCATCAGAATCAATGTGATATCTCTCATCGCGAGGCTCAAGGCGTGCCATTCTGTTCATTGTCGCGGGCTTTATCATGACTGGCGGCATCACTGGAAGAAATGGTTTTGGGTCAATCTCAATTTTTGCATCATCTGCAATCTTTTTGAGAATTTCTTTGTTGCCAAGAATGCCGTACACAAAATTAAGCACAGCAAAATGAAGCTGTACAAGGTCTCCCTTAAGATATGCAAAGCGAGGACCTGTTACTTCTGTTGCTGTTTCATTGTCGATGATGCCCAAATCAGCACCAATTTCGAAATGCTCTTTTGGCTTAAAAGAAAATGCCTTTGGCTCTCCCCATGTGCGAAGCACTTTGTTTTCATTCTCATCTTTTCCAATTGGTGTATCGAGAGATGGGATGTTTGGCACAGAAAGCATTGCTTTAAGATACTTTTTATCTACTTCAGCAAAATTTTTCTCAAGTGTTTCTCCTTCTTCTTTAAGCCGCTTTCCTTCTTCGATATTTCGATCTTTCGCTGCCTCATTTTTCTTCTGATTGAGCTCGTCGAGCTTTTGTCGTAGTGACTTTTTCTCCTCGTAAAGCGAAAGAAGCTCGTCGAGATTTACATCTTCACGATTCTTGTTTTTGAGAGCGACTGCCACTATGTCTTTATTTTCCTTTATGAATTTGATGTCGAGCATTTCTGTTTTCTCATTATATAAAGTTTTTTGTAAAGTTAATGGTATCATTTAATTGAATGCTTGAGAAATATCCCGTCCGCGAACTTCATGAAATTCCTGAAGCCTTACGCGAGACACCGCACATTCCAAAAAAACTTTTTATACGAGGAAATTTACCTTCCGAAGATTTTATTTTACTCGCCGTTGTAGGCTCTAGAAAATTTACCCCTTACGGAAAAGAGGTATGCGAGAAACTTATTAAAGGATTACGTGGTTTTCCTGTGGCAATTGTCTCAGGACTTGCACTTGGCATTGATTCTATCGCTCACAAAGCCGCACTTGATGCGGGGCTACCGACGATCGCCATCCCAGGCTCAGGCTTGTCTCAAAAAACAATCTATCCACATTCACATCTTTCGCTCGCAAAAGAAATTTTAGATAAAGGCGGATGTCTGCTTTCCGAGCTTGAAGAAAATCAAAACGCAGCGCCGTGGACTTTTCCAGCTCGGAATCGCATCATGGCAGGCATTTCAAAAGCAGTACTTGTTATTGAAGCTGAAAAGAAAAGCGGCACCATGATCACCGCAAGGCTTGCGACAGATTACAACAGAGACGTTCTTACCGTGCCTGGTTCTATATTTTCCACAAACTCCGAAGGTACAAATCTATTACTTAAACTTGGCGCTACTCCCATTTCTTCCAGTGAAGATATTGTGGAAGCGTTGGGAATTGAAGATCAAACAAAATCTACTCAAAAAACTTATTCAGATTGTTCAGATGAAGAAGTTCAGATTATTGAGCTTCTAAGCTCGCCAAAATCTCGGGATGAGATTTGTAACGAGATAGAGATTGAAATATCAGAGCTTTCGCAGATCATCACAATGCTTGAAATCAAAGAAATCGTGAAAGAAAGCGGAGGGAAAATCTATTTATTATAAAAATTTCGATAAAAAATTGCGGATAAATTATCCGCGATCATAAAATTGTAACTTTTGCCGGCGGAAGTTCATCAGGAAGCCTAATCTTCCCTTGAAGAACCCCTACGCACCAAAGCCCAATTGGCTCAGTGACAATACCTATATACTTTGCGTACACTGCCGCAATGCAAATGGAGCATTCATGTTGCAAACTCCGAATTTCCATAGAATCGGCAGCCAACTTAATTACCTGCTCAAATGTTAGTCCGTATTTTTCCGCAACATCCCGGACCACACTACTTACCGTCGGTGGACACGCAGTTTTTGTTCCCATATAAAAAGAGCTTATTTAAAACTATATACCTCTCACAAATTTATGCAAAAAAAATTAGGAACATGATGTTCCTAGTGATGATCCTTAGCAATATCTGGGCAATATTCTTGAAGAAGCGCCCCAATAGCCGTTCCTCTAAATTTTACAAACCGCACATTGACGTGGGGACCGATCTTCTCCGGAGCACCTTCATACAAGCAGATCGCGCGCAGCGTTTTATGGTGCTTGGCAAGAATTCGCTCAAACTCCTCATCAGATCGCGCCCAAGCGATTTGATCTTCACGAATCCGGAGAAATTCCGTGATGCTTGCCACGATAATGAGCATGTTGTCTTCACTCTCTTCTTGAACGAGAAGCCAGATGGGATGTTTCAGATTATTCATGAAAAAACTCCTTGCCGCACATGCTACACCTACCACAGAAATTTGCAAAAAATTTGGAAAGCATGTAATACTTCCCGTGTACATATGAAATTACTTATTGTCGAGTCACCGGCGAAAGCAAAAACTATCGGAAAATATCTCGGAGGCGACTACGAAGTGAAAGCTTCTGTCGGGCATGTCCGTGATCTTCCAAAATCAAACAAAAAAGCCATCGATATCGAAGGTGGTTTTATTCCACATTACGAAATCTCAAAAGGAAAAGAGAACGTCATCGACGAAATCAAAAAGCTCGCTAAAAAAGCAGATGAAATAATTCTTGCAACCGACCCCGACCGTGAAGGTGAAGCTATTGCATGGCATATTGCAGACCTTCTTGGAAAGAAAAGTGGAGCAAAACGTGCGACGTATACAGAGATTACGAAAGAAGCGATTGAAGAGGCACTTAAACACCCTCGTGCTATTGATGGAAATCTTGTAAAAGCACAGGAAGCTCGCCGTGTGCTCGACAGACTCGTAGGTTACGATCTCTCAGGTCTTATTTGGAAAAAAGTGCGCTATGGTCTTTCTGCCGGACGAGTACAATCACCTGCGCTTCGTATCATCATGGAACGAGAACGAGAAATCAGAGCATTCGTACCTGAAGATTATTTTGTGATCTCAGCAGACTTCCAAACAGATAAAAGCGCAAAGAAAAAACAGACATTTACTCTTGTTTGCGTCGAAGAACCCCGCGATAAAAAAGAAGCAGAAAGAATTGTTAAAGAAGCAAACAGCGGCAGCTGGTCTGTTACATCAATTGATAAGACCGAAGTAAAACGATCTCCAAAAGCACCTTTCATTACATCAACTCTTCAACAAACAGCTTCTACACGTCTCGGTTTTTCTCCTTCAAATACAATGCGTATCGCTCAGAAGCTTTATGAGGCCGGACACATTACATATATGAGAACAGACAGCCCCACTCTTGCAGGGCAAGCTTTGAGCGCGATCACACACCTTGTCGAGAAAGAATATGGGAAGGAATATCATCAGTTCCGAACATTCGCAGCAAAAAGTAAAAATGCACAAGAAGCTCACGAAGCTATTCGACCGACACATATCGAAAAAATGTCAGCAGGTGCCAATGAGGACGAGAAAAAACTCTACGGACTCATCTGGAGACGAACAATTGCAAGCCAAATGGCAGATGCAAAACTTCTTCGAACAAAAATTTCAGCAAATATCAAGGAAGCAAAGATTCCAGACTTCGCCACAACTGGTTCTTCCGTCATTTTCGACGGCTGGCTTAAAGTTGATTTTGAAAGTCAGGGTGAAGAAAATATTTTGCCAGAACTTTCCGAAAATGAAGCAATCGATCTTATTGAGACACATCTAGAAGCAAAGCAGACACAGCCGCCAGGTCGCTACAGTGAAGCTGGGCTTATCAAGGAGCTTGAAAAACGAGGCATCGGACGACCTTCTACATATGCGTCGATTATTCGCACACTTGAAGAGCGTGAATATGTCACAAAAGAAAATAAAGCGCTCAAACCAACAGATACAGGTGATGTTGTTTCAACATTCCTAGAGACAAACTTTGCACCATATATAAGTGACAACTTCACGGCAGAAATGGAAGACAAGCTCGATGATATTGCCGACGGAAAAGCTGAATATGTAAAAACTTTGGAATCCTATTACAAGCCACTTCACAAAGAAGTTCTTGAAAAAGACAAGCTCGAAAAAGCGACAACTTTCGGTGAAGCAGATCCAAAATTCAAGTGTCCAAAATGCGGAAGTTCTATGCTTGTAAAACTTTCACGTGGTGGAAAATTCCTTTCATGCTCACGCTATCCGGACTGTGATGGAGCTCTCACTATCGACGGAAAAGAAATCCAGAAAGACAAACCGCTCGGTATTGATCCTGCATCAGGTCTTCCTATTTTCGTAAAAATCGGCCGCTATGGTCCTTACGTACAACTCGGTGAAATGCCAGAGAAAAAAGCAAAAAAAGTAAAAGGTGAGAAAGTAGCAAAACCTCGCATGGCTTCAATTCCAAAAGAATTTAATCCTGAAACGATTACAGTAGAAAACGCTCTCAAATTCCTTTCACTCCCACGCGAACTCGGAGAGCATCCAGAAACAGGAAAAATGATTTCTGCAAACGTCGGTCGCTTTGGCCCATATGTTGTACATGACGGTGATTTCCGTTCGATCAAAAAAGAAAGTCCATATGATATTACATACGAAAGAGCTCTCGAAATATTTAAAGAACCTAAAAAAGTAGGTCGCGGCCGCTTTAAGAAAAAAGCGAAAGAGGAATAAATTGAGAAATAAAAATACCCTCCTTGAGGGCGCTGTACTAGTCATCACAATACGCATATAAAATTACATCTTTATGCGGCAGACCTGTAATTTCTGCAATAATGCTCCTGCATTTTTCAAGAGTCGGTTTGCCATAAATGCGCATATGGTCGATAACAACTTTTCCGTCCGACTCTACATTCTTGTTTTTAGAAAAGGTCATCGAGGAAAAGCAAATTTGGGGGCTATCCTTGCTTGGCGGCGACTGAAGCGGACGTAATTCCCAAAATTCAGGCACAACACCCAGAAGGCGTACTTCGTAGTGGACAGAACAAAGCATATAAGAATTCTACATACAAAATTATTTTATGCAAAAAAAATTCCACCCGAAGGTGGAGTTATTTGCTTCCGTCTGCGTAATCAGCTAATGCCGTGTTCTTGTCGAGTGACCAGCGCGTAGCGCCAAATTTATCGACTGTGACAAAGCCATCGAACTTTTCGTTCGTTGTAATCTCGAGGTATCTTTTGACCGCGAGAGTTTCTTGGCTTTGATTGTCGGCATCGAGCCGCATGAGCTCAGTGCGTACGATGTTGCCTTGCGGTCCGACGGCCTGTGACACCTTGTAGAGTCCAGGCTTTGGATAAATGCGCAGCGCATCAAGCACCACGAGACGATTACCGTTCATTTCCCAGAGAGTTATCGTACCCAACAGGAGCACAACGATAAGAACTACGCCAGAAATAAGTTGTCTTTTCATAGTAAGAACTGTTTCCTACGTAGACGTAAAGGTAGAGCTTTTCTGTCACTTATAAATAAAATTGCTTCAGATATTATCTGAAGCGTCGTAAGCAAATTCGAAGCCATGCCCTCCCCTTAAGTTTTGTTCGTAACTCAGCAATCTGATCATTTACATACTCCTTCCAGGTTTGCTCGGATAGAAAGACCTGCGAACCTGGCTCAGAAAAAAAATCCATGGTTGCACCGCTGTAGATCATCTTTTCCGAAACCTTCCGGAGCTCTGCTTCAGTCGATGAAGGGTATACCGTATAGATAATATAACTTAGAAGGGTTTTCTTCTTCCTTTTCTTTTTCAAGGAACTCATGTCCTCACCCTATCATTTTTTTATTAGACAGAAAAGTTATCGAGATTGTATAGGTCTTCCTCTTCTTCCTGCTTTACTTCTTCTGCAGGTTTATCATCCATGAGCGCATGAGTTTCATCTTTCGGAAGATTTGAGTCAAGCGCTGATACAGGAGCCAGCATTCCTGCTTTTGCTTCAAAATTTTTCTTTATAAGATCGAAGATCGAGTGTAGATCGTTGTTTGAGAAATATTCAATGTGAATTTTTCCGGCTCCATCTGGCTTCTTTTCGATGACAACTCTAGTACCAAGAGCCTCAGTGAGTTTCTCCTCGATTTCTACAGTTTCAGGATCAACAAAAATATTATGTTTGCGAACTTTTTCGTATGCAATACGTCGAGCCACACCTTCAGCCTCTCGCACCGTCATCTTTTTATTCATGATGTCGCGGAAAAGAACACGCTGCTCTTCAGGGCGATCGATAAGCATGAGGATCGGTCGTGTATGACCTTCTGTAATCTTTCCTTCAGAAAGTGCATTAATGATTTCTTCCGGAAGCAAAAGCATTCGAATACTGTTTGAAACATATTCACGACTCTTCCCTACTTTCTTTGCAACTTCTGCGTGTGTGAGTTTAAAATCTTCAACAAGCTGTTTGAACGCTTTTGCGCGGTCAACAGGATTAAGATCTTCTCGCTGAAGGTTTTCAATGATCGCGAGCTCAAGTTTCATCTTATCTGTCTCATCACCTGTTTTGATGATCGCTGGAACTTGTGACAATCCTGCAATCTTTGATGCACGAAGTCGACGTTCACCTGAGATGAGTTCATAGACGGAATAAAAAGTTCCATCTTCTCTTTGTACTTCTTTTCGTGTTACTACCAAGGGCTGCAAAATTCCATACTGTCGAATCGACATCGCCAAATCTTTAAGTCTGTCTTCATCAAATTCTTTTCGTGGTTGAAAAGGGTTTGGTTTAATTTTTTCTGTTTCAATCCAGAATATCGAGTTATTGTAAAATTCCATGTGCCTATTGTATCAGAACTTTTTATGGAAAAAAATTATTTGCTCTGTTATAGTGTGCGCATTGCCGGAGTGGCGTAATGGTAGCCGCGCACGACTCAAAATCGTGTATCGAAAGATGTGTGGGTTCGAGTCCCACCTCCGGCACACAAAACTTTTACACTTTTTCTAAATTGACTTTAGTGACTCCGAGGAGTACACCTAATGCAGTATGAACCTCAAAGGATCCGCTGATTCGAGTCCAATCATTTTTGGATTCGATCCACGCAGAAATATAATCCCTCCAAGAGCCAGAATATCCCCTTACGCATGTGCATGGTTTGATATGCCAGATGGCATGGTAGTTGAAGCAGCTGTTAGAGCGCTACACCATATCACTAGCGATCTTCATGCTCAAGTCGTCATTTGCATGGAATCGAGCCACACAACCTTCGTGAGGGTGCGCCAATGGCTGAAGCGACAAGAGTTTTTTGAGCGATGTGGTCTACCTGAAGATAGCATCACATTTGCACCTCGAAAACTTTTTGCTAAAAAATGCCAAGATATGAGACTGACTCATTTCGCAGGAAGCATCACTGAGGAACTTTCTTCACTTAGCGACATTAATCGTTGTTTCATTTCACAAGATGAGACGCGCCCGGTGCCGCAAAGTCTTAAAGTAAAAAGATGGGAGAACATTCCCACTTTCTTCAGTGAAAGCATCCGCGAGATAAGCATCCCGAAAAGCGATATGAGTGTGACCTTCGAGTTGCCTCAGCATGCGGCAAAAACCGCGCATTATGATTCGCGGAACGATCCACATGCCTCAATTCGTGATAAGGTACAGAGTCTTCTGGCAACGCATTCATGGGTAGCGTACGAGCTCTACAAGCTTTGCATTGATCAGTCCTACAAAACTTTCGGAAAAGCTTTCGCCATTATTAAGAGCTTCGGGCTTATAAAAGTCTGGCATCCATCAGAGGAAGTGGTTGATGTGGTGATGGATGAAATCGAAAGAAGAAGAGGAATGGACATTGCAAATGAGTACACATGGGTAGCAAAAAACCCAACTGGAGAATAAGCGCCCCGTAAAGGCGCAATTTTATTTACTTAACTTTATTATAAAGAAGTGCTATAAAGCGGCCATGAACAAGCCGAAAATTATTGTTATCTGCGGCCCAACCGCCTCCGGAAAGAGCGATCTTGCGGTAGACATCGCCAAAAAAATTGGAGGTGAGGTTATTTCGGCTGATTCACGACAAGTGTATAAAAGACTCGATATTGGCACAGGAAAGATCACAAAAAAAGAAATGAAAGGTATTCCTCACTATCTTCTTGATGTTGTGGGTCCAAAGAAAAAATTCAGTGTTTCCGATTTTCAAAAGCATGGAGAAAAAGCAATTCAAAAGATTTTAAACAAAAATAAAACTCCAATCATTTGTGGTGGAACAGGTTTTTATATAGACGCACTTGTCAGTGGGAATGTTTTTCCTGAAGTTCCGCCAAATTCAAAACTTAGGAAATCACTTGAGAAAAAATCTGCAGCTTCCCTTTTTAAAGAGCTTTTAAAATTTGATTCAAAACGAGCCCAAACGATCGATCAGAATAATAAAGTACGACTCATTCGCGCAATCGAAATTGTCAAAGCTCTCGGCAAGGTTCCAGAAATAAAAACGGAGTCAAAATATGAAGTGCTTAAAATTGGAGTTTGCTTCCGAAAAGAAATTATTCAAAAAAGAATTCATGATCGCCTTGTGAAGCGAATTAAAATGGGAATGCTTCGCGAAGCAGAAAAGCTTCATGCAAATAGCGTTTCATGGAAAAGAATGGACGAGTTAGGTCTTGAGTATAGATATCTTGCCCTCTATCTTCAAAAGAAAATCACAAAAGAAGAAATGATCACAAAATTAAATACGAAGATCTGGCACTATGCAAAAAGACAGATGACATGGTTTAAACGAGACAAAAATATAAAATGGTTCAAACCGACAAATAAGAAAATTTTTAGTGAGGTAAAAAAATTTCTTCAATAAAAGCGAACGACCTTCCGAAACCAGAGTTTCGGAAGGTCGTTTTGAATATGGATGTCGCCGTTTAGTTTGTCCGGTGCTGGCTCTTGCCAAGCTGGAAGCTCGTGAGGCGAACCTCGCGGCGAGCTTGTGGCTGGAGAGCCGGATCATTGCGGAAAGCCGTAGTTGGTACGGACATCCACGATTGAGTCGGCTGCGATTGACGGCGTTGGGTAGAACGAGTATTCATTGAGTATATTATAGCATAATATATGTATATGTCAAATATGGATGGGGTAGTGGTTGGCAGTGTAGGAATCTCCTTCGACTCAAATGTAGGAATCGGTCACACATAAATTTCTGCTGAAATTTTGTGCGACTCCGGCTCGGCCCGTCGGCCTGCGCCTTTCGATTCCCACATCACTACGAAATGATTATTTGCGCGAAAACCGTTTAGGCTTTCTTGCAAATCATTGCGGGCGATGTAGGAATCGAACCTACGACGACGGTTTTGGAGACCGTAGTTATGCCATTTAACTAATCGCCCGTTTGTTGTGTGGACACAATATCAAAAATTAGCCCATGAGTAAATTATTATCACTCTTGGGCTTTAACGGAAGCTGTTTCTTTTTCTTTCATATTATCTGCCATCTTTTGAAGTCCAGCGTTTAACTTATCCATAGTTTGCAGAGTTTCAGGAAGATGTCTCTGAAATTCACCAACATTTTCGCATCCTAAAAATGGAAGAAAAAGCATGGGGAGGAACAAGTATTTCATTCACATAAAGTATAGCAAAAGACCGGCTTTCGCCGGTCTTTTATATTGTTTATTTCTTAGATTCCTTGAAAACTACGTGCTTTCGAAGTTTTGCGCTGTATTTCTTTACTTCCACCTTCTTAGGCGCCTTTCGATTGCGACGAGACCAATACACCTCGCCTGTTTCCTTGTTTTTAAGCTGTATAAGATTGTCCTGTGACATAGTGGCAGTATATTACTACAGTTTTTAAATAAATCAAATGTGGTGCGCCGGGAAGGATTCGAACCTTCGTAGCCCAGAGGGCGACAGATTTACAGTCTGTTGCGATTGACCACTCCGCCACCGACGCATATTTGTTGTAGAAGACAGGATAACATAAACAAAAGCCGCAGCCAATGGCTGCGGCTTTTGTATTTAATTTACTTAGCTGAATGTGTCTGACTTTCCGACACAATTCCCTTATCCACAATAATGCTTCCCTTTCTTCCCTTTTTTACATCGAAAGTAAGTTCATTGTTTTTAAGTCCAACCGTTACCACTCCTCCCTTTACCACACCCTTTGTGATAATGAGATGTGCAACGGGATTGAGAATCTTATTCTGAATCAATCTCTTCAAAGGTCGTGCACCATACTGCGGATTATATCCTTCCTTCGCAAGATAATCGTAGACCTCAGAAGAAAGGTCGAGAGAAATTTCTTTTCCTGCGAGACGCTCACGAACCATCTCTACCTGAATGTTAACGATATTTCGAATATTTTCTGGTGAAAGAATATCGAAGATGATGATGTCATCAAGACGGTTCAAGAATTCTGGTCGGAAATATTCCTTAAGAGACTCAGAAACTTTTTTCTTCGCATCCTCATAATTCTCTCTTTCAGTTTCATTATGTGAGAATCCAACCTTCTGCATGCGGTCAATATACTGTGCACCAATGTTTGACGTAAGAATGATGACGGTGTTTTTGAAGTTTACTGTGCGGCCTTTTGCATCTGTAAGACGTCCGTTGTCGAGAACCTGAAGTAGAATGTTGAAAACTTCTGGATGCGCCTTTTCGATCTCGTCGAAAAGCACGACTGAATATGGTCGATGTCGAATGAGTTCTGTAAGATTTCCACCTTCTTCATATCCAACATATCCAGGTGGAGCACCAATGATCTTCGACACTGCATGTTTCTCCATAAATTCCGACATGTCGACGCGAACAAGTGCTTTGTCGTCATCGAAAAGAAATTCTGCGAGTGCTTTTGTAAGTTCAGTCTTTCCTACTCCTGTAGGTCCTAGAAAAAGGAATGAGCCGATTGGTCTGTTTGGATCTCCAATACCTGCACGACTTCTCTTTATCGTGTCTGAAATCGTTTTTACAGCATTATTTTGACCAACAACACGTTTCTCTAGGACTTCTTCCATGCGAGCAAGTTTTTGAGCCTCGTGTTCGAGCATTCGTGACACCGGAATTCCTGTCCAACGTGAGACAACATCAGCAATATCGCTTTCTGTAATCTCCTCTTTAAGGATTCTTCGTGAGCTCTGGAGTTTTTTGAGTTTCTTGTTTTTATTATCAAGATCTTTTGTAAGATTTGGAATCCTTCCATAACGAATCTCTGCAGCCTTTGCGAGATCTACTTGCATCTCAGCATTATCAGCTTCAATACGAAGATGTTCGAGCTGCTTTTTAATCGCTTTGATATCTGAGAGAATTTCTTTTTCGTTTTTCCATTTAAGTTCAAGCTCCGAGGTTTCTTCATGAAGATCTGCGATCTGTTGTTCGATTTCTTTTACTCGCTCTTTTGCAGTCTTACTGCTCTCACTTTCTTTACGAAGTGCTTCTTTCTCAATTTCAAGACGCATTATTTTTCTGTGAGCCTCCTCAAGCATTGGTGGCTTGTTCTCAAGTGAAATTTTAAGAGATGACGCAGATTCATCGATAAGATCCACGGCTTTGTCAGGAAGAAATCGCTCTGTTATGTAGCGAGACGAGAGATTTACCGCGGCAACGATCGCATCATCTGTGATACGAACACCATGGTAAAGCTCATATTTGTCTTTAAGACCTCGAAGAATTGCTATAGCATCTTCTGTAGAAGGCTCTGAGACATATACAGGCTGGAAACGTCGTGTAAGAGCTGGGTCTTTCTCAATATGTTTCTGATATTCGCGAAGAGTTGTCGCTCCCACAGCTCGAAGCTCTCCACGAGCAAGAGCGGGTTTGAGCATATTTGAAGCATCAAGAGATCCTTCAGCAGCTCCAGCTCCAACAATAGTGTGAATTTCATCAATAAAAAGAATGACTCGTCCTTCTGATTTCTCAATATCCTTCAAAATATTTTTGAGACGCTCTTCAAATTCTCCTCGATATTTTGTACCAGCAACAAGCGACCCGAGATCAAGTGAGACAAGTTCTTTATCGCGAAGAGATTCTGGCACATCTCCTACTGCAATTCGCCCAGCGAGACCTTCAATAATCGCAGTCTTACCGACTCCAGCTTCACCGATAAGTATTGGATTATTTTTTGTTCGTCTTGAAAGAATCTGCACAACTCGTGCAATTTCAGTGTCTCGCCCAATGACAGGATCAAGTTTATTTTCCTTTGCGAGCTTTGTCAGATTTCTTGTGTATTTATTGAGTGCTTTGAATTTCTTTGGTGATGGTGTATCGATGACATTTCCACTCTTAAGTTCTTGGACAACACGCACCACAGCATCTTTCTGAATCTTAAATCGCGACAACATTTCTTTCGCTGTGCTTTGCACATCACAAAGGGCGATAAAAAGATGTTCTGTTGAAATAAATTCGTCCTTGAGGTTTGCTGCAATTTTTCCTGAAGTTTCAATAATTGAAGCAAGCTCTGGCGTAAGATAAATCTGATATGAAGAAGAAAGAACCTGAGCTGTCTCTGGCCCTTCAAGCGCATCGAAGAGTGAATCTGTAAGAAGCACAGAATCTACCTCGAGCTTATCGAGAATTGATGCAACCATACTCTCATCCTGAAGAAGAAGCGCAGCCAAAAGATGGAGCGGGTTCACATGGTTTTGTCCCCTCTCTATCGCAAGTTCATGCGCTTTCCGTATGGTTTCTTTTGCTTTTGTTGTGAAATTTCCAAATGGTGGCATATGTTTTGTTTAGATTTCTAAAGTGTCTCGGACAGTTTCTTTATTTCATCAATGCTTAAGTATTTTGCTCCCTGTCCTGGTTCGAATAAGTAGATGAGCCCAACAAGATTTCCTGAAGTATCGAGAAGCTCAAAACCAGAAATACGTGATGTGAGCATCATATCTGTTACAGCAATGTCAGAATTATCATTTGTGACATTTCCGCTTCCTTTAAATTCGCTCACTATTCCTGTTGAAATGACATTGTCGGTCTCTTTTCCTCCGAATGCAATGACGTTAGACCCAAGTTTTAGTGACCCAAAGTTTGTGAGCGGAGCCGAGGTAATTTTTGCCTGATCTTTACTATCAACAAGTGCAAAAAGTGACATAGAACCAATGAATGCTTGTTTTTTCACGCTCACTTGGAATTCTTGTCCATCCGCTGTCACCGCATGGAGATTTGAACCCTCAGCAATGACTGTTCCATTTGTTCCAAGGTCTACCCCAACGAGAAGTCCTTTTGATCCAAGCGACACAGCGTCTGTAACAAAAGTTTTCTGCCCACTACCTTGCTCAACTGAATAAATACGAATGAGACTTTTTCCAGCATTTGATGCGATTGTTGAGAGTGGAAGCTGTGTGGGTGTCACCGATGTATCTGGTTTTGCTGGCACAATATTACGTACAGGCGAATCAGGAGTTGTCGCCGCAGCAATTGTTTTTTCAACAACACGATAAATCGTTTGCGATACATTTCCACCTGACTGGTCAGACAAAGAAAAAATCACAATACCTGTTGTTATTGATGTGACAATGGCCACAAGAAGGGCTACGAGAATGACTTGTTGTGCATTTAAATTGTTCATTGTATTTAAAGAAATTATTGAATTTCCAGGCAAAACCAAGGAAAGACTGGGATAACTGAGAAAAGAACCAAAAAACTAAAACTTTTGGTGGAATTGTACCTCAGAAATTGCCTTTACACAATTACGAATATTCTCTGCAGTCGTGTCGCGACCAAAGCTCACACGAAGTGTTGAAAGCGCCTTTTCGCGGCTTCCTGTGACACGTTCTATTACATACGAATATGAATCTTTTTGGGTGCTCATACACGAACTCGCACTTGAGACAGCAAAACCTTTACTGTCGAGCGCAATGACCGCAAATTCTGCATCTAGATCTGGAATTGTAACACTTGCGATATGTGGAATGTGACTTTGTGCATCACCATTTATGACTGCATTTGGAATTCTCTTAGAAACTTCTTTAATAAAAATTTCGCGAAGTTTTTCTACTCTTTTTAATTCTTTGTCTTTTATTTTTTGCGCGGATTCGAGAGCAAAGGAAAAAGCATGAGCAAGCGCTGTATTTTCTCGGCCACTTCGGAGATTTTCTTCCTGACCGCCGCCAAATACAATTGGTGAAATCGGTGTACCAGTCTTTATATAAAGCGCACCAATACCTGCTGGACCATATACTTTCGGACTATGGAGTGTCATGAGGTCGATTCCAAGAGTCAGAACATCAAGAGAAAGAAAATTCGCTGCTTGGCACGCATCTGTGTGAAGTAATGGGTACACGAAGCTCTGTTTTTCACTCTTCTGTTCTTTTTTATAGCGACGAATTTCTTTTGCCATATCGCGAATCGGCAAAATGCTGCCAATTTCATTGTTGACGTACATAATCGAAACCAAAACAGTATTTTCCCGCAATGCTTCACGAACTTTTTTTGGGTCAATAAAGCCTTTTTCATCAGGGTCAAGAAGTGTTACAGAAACTCCCCACTTCGAAAGCGCGAGAAGCGGCTCGAGAATTGATTTGTGCTCGATTGATGAAGAAATGATATGTGGATTTTTAATTCCTCTCTTCTTTGCTTCTTCAATGACACCAAGAAGTGCCATGTTATTTGATTCTGTTGCACCAGATGTGAAAACTATTTCCTGAGGTCTTGCACGGAGAATTTCTGAAATTCTCTTTCTTGCATTTTCATAGATTTTCTTTGCATCAAGAGCCTCTCGGTAGAAAGATGTCGGGTTCGCAAAATTCCCTAGAACTTTTACATATTCCTTAAGTACATCTTTATCGATTGGTGCTCCGGCTGCATAGTCCAAATACACTCTTTTTTTATTGCTTTTATTTTTTGGTTTTATTGACATTTCGTGAGATGGATATTATGGTAAAAAATAACCTTTAGCAAGCTCATTTGTATGAAAAGAAAGACCGATGCGGGATCGACAAATCTGGCTATACTCCTTGCCACCACAACAATTGCACTGATCTCGGCAATAATAACGTGGCGGCTTACAGTTTCTCAATGGCGAGAGGCCTCCGGCGTCAATACGCCCATCGAGCTCCGTGAGAAGCTTAAAAAACTCGAAGCACCGAAGCCTGCGCCGATTACGCTCATTTCGCCGTTTTGACACTAACCCACACATCATGTGTGGAATTTTTTTATGTTCAGATTAAATATTTTTAAATTGAAAAGCTCTGCGGTATAATCTTTTCTAATTTCACTATGAATATTTCACTCCAGACAACATTTTATCTTTTAATTGTTTCATTTGTACTCATTATTGTCCTCGCACTCTGGATTTTTGTTCTTCAAAGAAAGATGAAAAGAATGCTTATGTCAGGCACAGAAAATCTCAGCGATCATCTCATCTCAACAAAAAACCATATCGAAGATCTTCGTGATTTTGAAAAGAAAATCAATGAATATTTGAATGATATTGAGAAAAGAGTTTCTCGAAGTGTTCAGTCTATTGAGACTGTGCGCTTTACCCCTTTTACGGGAGTAAACTCTGTCGGAAATCAAAGCTTTTCAACGTCATTTGTAAATGAGAGCGGAGATGGTATTGTGGTGTCAGGCCTCTACTACTCCAGGGACCGCGTGAGCATTTTTACGAAGCCTGTAAAGGCTTTTTCGTCAGAACACTCACTTACAGATGAGGAAAAGGAGGCTTTGGAGCGCTCAAAAGCGTCACTGCAAGGCAAACAACGTTAGTGCAAAGAATTCATGGATACAAAAACACAAAGCAGCATACGGCCCCCGGTTGTGGGGGTATTCGGACACATCGACCACGGAAAGTCGACGCTTCTTGACTATATCCGCAAAACAAACACGACAGCAAAAGAAGCTGGCGGCATCACTCAGCGCATGAGCGCATATAAAGTCACACATAAAAATTCCGAAGGAAAAACATCTTCAATCACTTTTCTTGATACACCAGGACACGAAGCTTTTGGCGCACTTCGAAGCCGAGGCGCAAGCGTCGCTGACATTGCAATTCTTGTTGTTGCAGCAGACGAAGGCGTAAAACCTCAAACACTTGAAGCTCTCAATTCTATAAAACAAGCTCACATTCCTTTTATTGTGGCGATGACAAAGATAGATAAACCGAATGCTAGCGTCGATCGCACAAAACAAGTTCTCGCTGAAAACGAAATTTATATTGAAGGATACGGAGGAGATGTCCCTGCTGTAGCACTCTCTGCCGTCTCTGGAGAAGGAGTAAATGACCTTCTCGACATGATCATTCTTCTTTCTGAAATTTCTGATCTCAAAGCAGATCCTAAAAAACCTGGTGAAGGAATTGTCATCGGTGCTGAAAGAAGTGTTACAAAAGGTATTGGTGCGTCACTTATTCTTAAAGATGGTCATATAAAAAGTGGAATGTTCGTTGTGTGCGATACAACGCTCTCCCCTGTCCGTATCATGGAAAATTTTGAAGGAAAGCCAATCAAAGAGGCTTTTCCATCTGATCCTGTACGTATTCTTGGTTTTGATAAGATGCCACCTGTTGGAGAAATCGTACAAGTTGTTTCAAATAAAAAAGAAGCTGAGGCGCTTGTAGAGAAAAACAAAGCTGCTGCACCAAAACTTGATGGGATTCTCGACATCGGCCCAACCGATGCACCAGTTTCTATTCCAGTCATTATCAAAGCATCAACAACAGATGTTATCGAGGCTATTGTTCACGAAATTCGAAAGATCAAAAACGATCGCGTTGCGGTAAAAATTATTTCTCGAGGTGTTGGCTTCATTTCTGAAGGAGATGTAAAACTCGCGATGACGAAAGAAGGAAGTGTCATCTTAGGATTTGATACAAAGACAGACGCTGCGGCAAAAAACCTCGCAGAGCGCGCTGGTGTCACCATTGAAACATTCAACATTATCTACAAACTTGCTGAGTGGCTTGAAAATCTTATGGCGGAAAGACGACCAAAAATGAAAGCAGAGGAAAAAAGTGGTATCGCAAAGATACTCAAGACTTTTTCTCGAACAAAGGATAAACAGATCGTCGGAGGGCGAGTTAACGAAGGAACAATTTCTCTTAACAACGATGTAAAGATCATGCGTCGAGATGCTGAAGTTGGCCGAGGTAAAGTAAAAGCACTCCAGCAGTCCAAAGTAGAAACAAAAGAAGTAACGGAAGGAATTGAATTTGGAGCAATGATCGAATCAAAGATCGAAATAATGCCAGGTGATTTTATTGAGGCTTTTTCAATTATTGAAAACTAATGGCACAGTATCGCGATAGAAAAATAGAAGAGGTTGTACGCGAATTTGCGAGCAAATTTCTCCTTGAAGAAGGCAATGGTACCGCCCTTCTTACGGTAACAAATGTGCATTCATCGAGTGACGGAAAGTTTGTGACAATTTATTTCACGACCTATCCAGAATCCGCAGAAGAAAGTGCACTCAATTTTGCAAAAAGAAAACGAGCTGAGTTTAGAGACTACCTCAAACATAACTCGGGCATCGCTCGCATCCCTTTCATTGATTTCGAAATTGATCTTGGTGAAAAGAATAGACAGACTATAGATACAATCTCGCAAAAACCCTAAATTTTTGCTAGATTTATGTGACTTGGCGTAGTGGCGAAGTGGTAACGCTCCGGTCTGCAAAACCGTCATGCGCGGGTTCGATTCCCGCCTACGCCTCCAATAAAAAGCTCCGCTTTTTATTGGCGTAGGAAATGAGTGATCGAAATCACTCATTTAGGGAATCGAAAACCTTTTGAGCATATTTTGTGAGTACTGCGAAACAAAATATCCAAAAGGTGTACTGCGCCTGTAAGGCGAGGATCCGCCTACGCTTCATCTTTTCGCCCGGGTGATGGAATGGTAGACATAGGGGACTTAAAATCCCCAGCTTTCAAAAAAGGCGTGTGGGTTCGAGTCCCACCCTGGGCACATAAACATAGTTTAGGTCGTGGGACGAGAAAGCCGGAGCGCGTCGGCGCGAGGCGGGGTCGCAAGATTTTTCAGCAGAAAAATACTTGTGACCGAGTCCCACCCTGGGCACACAAAATGAACTATTCACGAATGCTTGCACAATTAAAGAAAACACCTCGGGTACATGGATATATTTCTCCTAAAACAGAAACTCGAATAAGTCCCATTCAAGGTTTAGGACTCTTTGCAAAACAAAATATACAGAAAGGTGAGATTGTTGCTGCATGGGGTGGATGTGTGACAACAAAATCCGAAATCAAAAGACTCTCAAAAGATATTGGATTTCACTATGCCCTCGAACTCTATCCAGGATTTTATCTTGCCGAAAGAAATGAAAAAGAACTCGATTCTGCAGATTTCATCAATCATTCCTGCAATTCCAATTGTAAAAATATAAACAAATTTGTAATGACCGCAAAAAGAGATATTGCAAAAAACGAAGAGCTCACATCCGATTTTTCAAATCACAAAAAAACTGGTGAAAAATTTACATGCAATTGCGGCTCAAAAAATTGCAAAAAAGTTATTTATTTTGACTAGAGAATCTTTCGCAGCTCCTCTCTTACTACCATTCGATCATCCCAAGGAATTGTTTTGTCACCAATGATCATCGATTGTTCGGCTCCTTTTGTTGTGATGAGTACAACGTCGTTTTCATCTGCAAGAGAAAGTGCTTTTGCTATTCCCTCTCTTCGATCCAAAATCACAAAAAGATTTACATCTCGGACCTTTCCAGCGCTTTCTGCGGCAATGGCAATGTCTTCAGCAATAGGAAGCGGATCATCATCATAAGGATCCGTATTAGAGCAAATTACAAAGTCTGCGAGGCGTCCTGTGAGCTCTCCCATAATCCCTCGTTTTGATTTATCTCTTCCCCCACCTTCAGCACCAAGAAGAATGATAATTTTTCCTCCTGGTTTTTTAAGATTGAAAGCAGTTTCCAAAACATTGGTCATACTTTGTTTTTCATGTGCATAGTCAACAATGACTTTAAATTTTTGCCCTTCTTTTATCTCCTCCATTCTTCCAGGAATAACCCCAATATTTCGAAGACCTTCAGAAATATTTATTTTTGGAATCCCGAGCACATCTCCAATAGCAAGTGCTGGAAGAGCATTTAAAATATTGAATCGTCCTGGAATTGAAAGCGCGTACGGATTACCATCAAAGTCGAAAGATACACCTTCTGTATTTTCAATAATATTTTTGGCTTGATAGTCCGACGCTTTGTGGATACTAAATGTCTTTTTAATGTCAGCAGGAAAATTCAAAAAATCTGGCGCATGCTCGCTGTCACCATTTGCAATGATTGTCTTTGGAATTATTTTGCCATCTATTTTCTTTTTCCCAAAAGCAGAAAGATATGAAAAAAGAACTTTTTTTGCATTTTTATAATTTTCAAAACTTCCATGCGAATCAATATGCTCCGGTGTGAGATTTGTAAAAATAGCAATGTCATACCATATACCAATATGTCGGTGCTGAACAATACCTTGTGATGTTGTTTCTACGATCGCAGCTTTGCAGCCCTCATCTGCCATTCTTTTAAGAAATTTCTGCACCACAAAGCGTCCAGGCATTGTCATATGAAAAGGATTAAGAATTTCTTTCTCCCCAATACGCACATTGGCAGTACTTAAAATACCTGTCTTCATTCCAGAAGACTCAAGTGCCGACCAGACAAAGTTTGCTGTCGATGTTTTCCCTTTTGTTCCTGTGATACCAATAATAATCATCCGGCGTGATGGAAAACCATACAAAAGGGTTGCGATCACGGCCAAAAAATAGTGATAGAGGGAGATAATCCAGTGCGGTGTTATTTTTCGGAGTATTTTTTTCATATTACCTACTCTTTATTTGTTTTCTTACAGTATACAAGAAATATAATAGCCGATTTGAAACAACATCATAGAAATCGCTATGTTTCAAAACAAAGCCACCAAACTTCTGTTTGAAAGATGTAATTCCTTCCCAATCTTTATGAAGAATTCTTTCAGGATCTTCGATACCGCCGAAATTATAAAATCGCATGCCTAGTTTTTTTGCATGACAAAGCGATCTCCACTGCGCGAGATGTGGCGCTGAAAGTTCGCGATGAGTGCCGCTTGATCCGCCAAAAACATACATTGCGGTTTTGCCATACATAAAAACAAAATCCATCGCTAAGATTTCTTCTTCATATTTCGCGATGACTAGATATGCATTTCCCTTTCCTTCAACGCTTTCAAAAATTGCTTCGTAATATTTTCTTTCGTGAAGTGAAAATCCATTTCGCTTTGCTGTGTCAGACATGAGTTTATAAAAAACTGAGAGATGCGCTTGAAAATCTTTTTCTACTATTTCAACCTGTACTCCTTTTTTCTCTGCAAGTCGTACTGAGTATCTTCCTTTCTGATGCATGTTTGCCATAATCTCCTCTTCTCCTTTTTCAAGTGACAAAAGCCATTCGTAGCGTGGCTGAAAGTACGAGCCGATGTATGAAAAAAGTTTTGGTTTTGTAAAAAGTGTTTGGAATGTATCAGTAAGTATTGGTGTAAAATCGAGTCGTACAAAAACAGCGTTTTCTTTTTTAGAAATTTCTTTTATTTTTTCTTTTATGAAAATAAGAAGTTCTTGAGTCCAACCAGACGCAACGGGACCATAAGGAACATAACCATATTTTTTTTCTGCTATGAGAGGATAGAAAATTATTTGAAAAAAAGCTTTAGGAGAATTTCCTTCAAAAACAACAAATCTCTTTACGGTGCGGTGGAGTGCATCTTGCCACATGCCGTATTCAAAACTTTGGGTAAATGGAGTGGTTTCATTTACGAGAAGTGGCTGCCAGTCTTTTTCGTCCGTGATCTGTTGTAGAGTAAATTGCTCGGTCATAGCGAATATTTATAAAGTATAACATAGCGCTACATTAGACATTTTGCCATTTTTTGATATATTTTTACTTACATAAAAAATATGCACCCATAACTGTCTTGGTAGGCCCACAGTGAAGGAAAGCAAATTATGCACCCATAGCTCAGTTGGTAGAGCTGCTCCCTCTTAAGGAGAAGGTCGTAGGTTCGAATCCTACTGGGTGCACAAAATTTACACTGTAAATTTTATAAAAATTTCGGGCGAGTGGCGGAATTGGTATACGCGCCAGTCTTAGGAACTGGTCCCGTAAGGGTTAAGGGTTCGAGTCCCTTCTCGCCCACCTTACTGTCAAACTACTATATTATGGCTTAGCTAGGCCTTTTTCTTGCGTTTTTATATTTGACTTTTCTTATAAATATGATATAATAGTACTAGTTAAACCTAGAGCTGTTCGTGGGTTCGAAATACCCACGGAAGTTCCGTGGGAAATTCGAGCACATTGACAGCTCACAACAAAAAAAACACTGATGGATAAATTCCTCAACTGGATCCGAGCCAACTGGCTTTGGATCGTGAACACTGTGCTTGGCCTCGCAATCATTGCGATAGTCATCAAGTTTCACACCCCTATCTGGGGCGGCATCTCCAGCGCGTGGTACGCGCTGCATCTCAACACCTACTGGCCACACGTTATTGGCATTGTTGTCATCGGCTTGATCCTATACTGGATCAGCCGTGGCATCATTGCCTCCTGGGGCACAATCTCAGGGTGGTCCGTACGGAGCTTCTCCTCAGCAAAGGAAACAGCGGCTTCTGTCAGTCAATCTGTCAGCTCGATCTTCCGATCGATTGTGCAGATTTTCGTCGGACTGCTGATCTTCGCGGTCTTTACCGAAATGTTCCTGACTGGCAACAGTTATGAACGTGGCGTAGTGGCTGTGACGATCCTCTTGATCTGTGTGATCTTCTGGTACTTCGACCTCGTGAAGCCTCGCTTCGCGGTCTCCCTTGAAACGGGCTACGTATCAGCGGTGGTGAAAGGAAAAAAACTCCTCCACTACCTCCTCCACGAAGAGGATCGTCAGAAGATTATCGAGTTCATCAGCAACGAGCGAGCTCGAGTCCAAGACTTCAACGACTGGACACCAACCGACGACAGCGGAAACGAAGAGAAACGTCTCCGTGAGGATGTGAAGAAAAAGGCCCTCAAGTATCTCGATAAATGGGAAAAAGTGATCAAGGACACGAAAAACATCCGCCGATGCGAGGGTATACTCTACTCTCTCACCGGCTGGCAATGGCTCTCGTGGAACCCGTTCGTGAAAATCCTCAAGTCGGATCTCGGCAAGGGCTCGTACTACGTCCAGATTGTTCGCTCCCCGATCATCACGGTCGAAGGAGTAGACATCTCTGGCGAAGATGATGACGGCACAGCTCAGATCAATGTCAAAGCAGAAGCTCAAAACGTTGTCTGGGTTGATTTCTTCCGCATCTTCTTCACGGAGCAATCTACCGATGAACAGATTCTCGGCCGCCTTGAAACAGCGACGAGGACAGTGTGCTCGGACCGGACGGTGGAACAACTTCGCCTTAAGCGCTTTACGGAGCGTCAGGAAGAAGCTGCTGCTGAAGAGCTCATCGAGTTCGGCCTTGTGCCGGGCACGATGCTCTCGATCATCGACATCATCCTCGAGAACACTCCGATCGGCGAAGTAGAGCTCCAACGAGCGGAACAGGAAGCCAAAAACAAGCTCGCCGAAGCCAGGAAGACTGAGACGATCACCAATGCTCAAGCCGACCTGGAAAAGAAGAGACTCGAGAACGAAGCGTCCGCTGACAAGATCGCCAAAGAAGGCGGTGCCAAAAACAAAGTGCTCAAGGATCGGCTCGCGCTAGTCGAAGGAAAGCCGGAAGGAGTTGCTGTGGTAAGTCTTTCTGACAGTCCAATAGCCGCCCTTCCAAGGGGACTGCTGGCTTACGTCGAGAAAGACAAACCAACTCAGTCGAGTTCTGGGAGTGGTAGCAGCCAATCAAGTCGGTGATGGAAAGGTGAAATGCTATGAACGAACATTACCTTTCTATTACTTACATTGCGTTGGCACTGCTTGCCACAATCTTCCTTGTCGCTAAGAGAACGCGACGGAGAGAAGTGCAAGCAGAGCATCATCACCACCCGCACCATACGCCGGAACCTGCCACAACAGCAGAGGCCGCACATGGCGACGAGGACAACGACCACGGTGACAACCACGAAGAAGGCGCACACGGCGGTGATCATGGACATGGACACGACGAGCCGAAACCAAAAGTGTGGTGGCGGTTCGTTCTCATCTGGGCACTAGTCTTACTGTTTATCCTTCCGTTCGTCCTGTTTTTTACGGGACTCGGCGGGATCTTCATGAAAGGCAATATCTTGGCTGATGAAGCCAAGAAAAACCCAGATAGTCATGAGTGGGTATTATCGATCCGTGAACCGTATGGCAACTGGCAAAAAGGTGTCGCAAGAGGGATCCATCGCGAGACGAATCCACTGAGTCACGCTGTCACACTTCGGTGGTACAGCAGCGAGCTCGGTGGTGACATTATCGCAACATGGGACCCGTCGACAAACCAAAGCGGCTGGGTGTGCATCAATGGTGTTGGTAAAAAGATCTACGGTGATTTTATACCGCAGACCGTAACCGATACCATCATCGTAGGCAAGCTAGAGGGTGAAGACCCGAGCACCAAGACCTGGAAGGTCAAGGAGTTCGAGCTTAATCGAGTCGACTAGGCCAAGAGAGTTGTGAGCTGAAACATAAACATCGGGCGACGCAATAAAATGCGCGCCCGAATTTTTTATATATGAAATTGGAAAACAAAAAGCCCGGCTGCCTTAGGCAGCCGGGCTTTTTGTTTTTTATTTGAGTACCTGTTGTATTGCTTGATTTGTTACTGAGTCATTTCCGAAACCAAATGTATTGATGACAATCTTTTCTATCGAGAAAGCCATTACCATGAGTGACATTCCGATAATTCCCCACATCATGTGCTCAGATCCTTTCTGTCTTGCTTCATGATCATCAGCGTTTGTAATATATCCTCGCACTCCCCAAAGGAATGCGACCAAGGCAAATGCAAACATAAGAATAATGAGCGGGTTCACAATGGCACCGTTTATCTTAAGGATAAGACTTGTTGCTGCATTATTCATATGTCAAAGGTAAATTAAACGAAATTAGAGACGAGTAGCTGGAGCCTGTGGAGCACCTGGTGGAAGCGTGTAGTCCTGTCCTGCAAAGAAAGTGTTTGCAAGAATTCGAACAAATCCCCATACAGTTACCATCACGAAAAGCGCGATGATTCCGAAGATAATCATTCCTCGGGCTGCCGCTCGCTTCTCTTCATCACCACCTGCAGTCACATACTGAAGGATACCGATAAGGAAAAGAAGAACTGCGATACCGATAACGAGCGGAATGAGCGCATTGATGATGCGGTTGATGCTATCAATTGATGCTGCGAAGCTCGTAAAGTTTGTCTGAGCGAATGCAAGGGCCGGAAGTAGGAACGCAGCACCTGCTGTAATAATTTTTTTCATCTCTAATTTAATAATTTATAAACTAAGGCTTTAAAAAGCGACCTTTTGCTTTTCATTAATTATACAATGAAAAGCAACAAGCGCTACAATAATATGTGGATAGATTATTGAAGTGGTTTATTGACGTCTGCCCCACATCCTCCACCATTGGTCTCTTTAAACTGCGGCACACCAACTGAAATTCCAAAACTTGATGTAAAAATATTAAGAATTCCCCACACTGACACCATAAAGAAAAATCCAATCACACCATAGGTCATCAGTTTTGTTCCTTCCACTCTTTTTTCTTCATTGTCACCACTTGAAATATACCCAACGAGACCCATAAGAAATGATCCCGCTGCAATAATAATAAGATAAGGAATAAATGAGAGCGCAAATTTTGCGATCGTACAAATAATATCCTTAAAATTATGTGGCTGAGCTACACCACCAGCACCAAGTGTCGTATCAGCATTAACCAATACAGGAAAAAGAAAAAGTAGAGTTGAAATTATTCTTTTATTTTTGAAAAAATTTTTCATTATTTAAGTGGAGGAAGATAATCTTGCATTGCTGGGTTTTTTCCGAAGAAAGTTTGCGTCAGAATTTTTACAAACCCCCAAAATGAAACCATCACAAAAAGTACAATAATTCCAAATATCATTACAGATCGTCCCTGTGCTCTTTTTTCTTCATTGTCCCCAGCACTAATGAAACCAATAACCCCTACCAAAAACGTTACGAGTCCAACGAGAATAATGACTGGAAAGAAACCAGACTGGTTACCAAGTGCAAATGACTGGAAAATTTCATTAATGGTATTTGGTGTACCATTGCCGTTTGGATTAACTTCCGCCGGAACTGATACCGCAGCATTTGCAATAAATGCTGACAATAAAAATAGTGAAGATACGATAGATATTTTTCTAACCATTTTTAGTGTGATTGGATTGGTGAGTTATTGTTTACCTGGAATGGTGAATCTGCAAAAAATGTTGTATGAAGGATTTTTACAAATCCCCAGACAGACACCATCACAAAGAGCGCGATAATACCGAAGATCATAAGATCACGGCCTCCTTGTCTTTTTTCTTCATTATCTCCAGCTGCTACGTAACGCACAACTCCGGCCATAAAGAGCACTACCGCAAGACCGATGAGGAATGGAATGATTGAGCCGTTAATAATACAAATAGCATATGTAAAAATATCGTTTATTGTATGAGGCTGCTGGCAACCACCTGATGTCGTTGAGTCTAATGTTGCGCCACTTTGTGTTGGCCCTTGAAGCGTGTTATCAGCAGTGCTAGCAAAAGTTACTATAGGAAGCACGAGGAGAGCAAGAAGCGCGAGGGAGACAAAATATTTTTTGAACATAAATTATTAATTATTGACCTAAAGATTGGACGGTTCCTTGTATCGCAAGAAAGATTACTCGTGCACCAAGGAGAATAGCAGTACCAACAAGTGCCCATGTAATAGTGTTTTGCGCTTTGTGAAGTTTCTCCTCGTCACCTTGTGCTGTTACATAAAGGAAACCGCCGTACATGATAGCGAGTCCCGCAACGATCGTTCCAAGCTCAATTGCAATTGTGGTAATGCTTGAGAAAAAGGCATTAAGATTTGTTGTTCCAGGAATTGGATTATCAAGTTTTCCATTACTATATTGAGCAAGAGCAATAGAGGTAATGGCACACCAGGAAACGACTGTTACTGTAATTTTCTTGAAAGTATTCATAAAAAAATTATACCTCATCAATATTAATTAGAAAATGTCGATACACTGCCGAAGTTAACAAGACTGAATGCATCATTTACACCGAGTGTCTTCAAGATTGTCGCGATAATGAGCCAGCCTAAAAATACAAAAATAAAACCAATGAGAACTTTTGTGAAAATTCCATGTGCCTTTTCAATCTCCCCTGCTTGTCCAAAGGCTGTAAGGTAAAGAAAACCTGCATATGCAAATGCGAGAGTAGCAAAAGCGGCTGAAAAGAAAAGCATAAATGCCATAAGATTACGAACGAGCTCAAGTATCTGATCCCATCCACATTCCTTTACAGAAGCATTTCCCCTGCTTACTGTCGGGCAATCTGGAACAAGATGAAAGCCAGGATTACTTGCATCTTTATAACTACCGCTTTGTGCAAATGCCGGTACAGCAATCAAAAAAATAAAAACAAAAGAAATAACAAAAGCAAAGATTTTCTGTATTCGTCGTGTTTTATTGTGAGCGAAGTGATTCATCGAATTGTTGTCCTGCTATACGTGTCGCTTCCTGTACTCTTGCCTGGCCTGATGTAATAGATTCTATCATTGTCTTGAAAACTCCGGCAGAGAAAGTCGGACTTGGATCAAGCCATGCTTTTGACCAGAGAGCAGAATTATAGAAAACATCGCCTGAATCTGTGCCTGGAAGTGTCGCAAGGAGATCACGACGCACAGGAGGAAGACCGCTAAGATCAGACACGGCTTTGATAACAGGCTGTGAGGCAAGAAGAATTATTGCATTTGCAGCATTCTGCTGATTCTTAGAATTTGCGAGTACTGCAAAACCATACACATCTGCATATGTTGTTTTTGTTGGGACTCCCTTTACTTGTGGCAATGATGTTACATCAAAATTAAGATTTGGATTTTTGTCGCGAATACTTCCAATCTCGCTCGCCATTCCAAAGTACATTGCCAAATTTCCTGAAAGGAAATCATCCTGGGAGTTTGGAAGTGACCTATTCCATGAATACGTTGTCTGCGACGGATCGGCAAATTGAGTATAAAAAGACACAGCAGATTCAAATGCAGGCACTGTACTATTTTGAGGAATTTCAAGAAGATAATTTGTCGCATCAGCTCCATTTCGCGCAACCATTCTGCCACCCGCTTCAAGAGTAAGTGCCGCAAGAATATTTTTTGCGTTTGAAACGTTTGCATATTCACCAAATGGCACAGCACTTTTAAGTACAGTCTTATCGGGCGCAAGAACTGAAAACTTTGGAGCTTCTGCTGTCACTTGATCCCATGTTGCTGGAGGAAGTGAGATCGATGCGGCATTAAATGTATCGCGATTCCAATACATCACCAGTGGATCAATGATAAAAGGTATTGCATATGAACCTTTGTCTGTAAGAAAGACTTCTCCTGCCTCTGCAAAAGTATTTTTAAATGTGCTTTCAGACACATAGCTCCAAGGAATGAGAGCTAATTTATTTTGATCATGAAGAAGAAATGGGCTTGGAAGAAGTACAATATCTGGACCTTTTCCTTCTGCAAGCGCCTCTGTAAGGTCTGTATCAAAAGTTGAAGGATCTTTCTGTGTATATGTAACAGCAATAGTGCCGGGCTTTGTAGAGTTGAGAACCTCTTCGGCTTTTTCAATATATGTAGAAGGGATTGTTCCCCACATTGTTACAGCTAGAGTCTGTGAACCACCACCAGAAGAGCCTCCCATTGTCGCAAAAACAATCACACCTGCGATTGCGCAGAGTATGAAAAAGCCGAGAACGACATATTGGGTTGCTGACATTATCTATATTGTAAGGCTGATTGTTTGAAACACCAACGAAAAGATGTGGATTGCTCTATTACCTAGCGCAGCGAAAGATGCATATGTGACTCTTTCATATATATCTAAGCAAGCGACGGTAAGAAAAAAGTATTCTTTTTTATTTTTTTCTAAATATCAATCCGTAGTGGTGGTCCCCTGCATCGATTTCTTTATCGAGAACAAAACCTGCTCTTTCAAAAAGTGAAAGTGCATGATCTTTTTTTACAATATGTTTTTGATGCGGGCCCATGCCTGCAAAACTATCTGACCATTCGACAAGAAACACTCTTCCTTTTGGTTTAAGAATTCTTTTTGCCTCATCTGCGATGCGATCTTTTCTACCGACAGAAAAAAGGGTGTTTGCAATGAGTACGAGATCGATTGATGAATCAGCGAGTCCACTTGCCTTCTCTTTTTCAAGATCGGCGCGAATAATAGAAATATTTTTGAGTCCTCGATCACTTGCGTCATGCGCAACTTTCTCTAGTAGCTCGTCATTGATATCAATACAAAAAACTTTTCCCGTGTTTCCAACTTTTGCCGCGGCTGCAAACGCATAATATCCAGCACCAGCGCCAAAATCGGCAACAGTCATTGATTCTGAAAGACCTGCTTGCTCAATATTTCGATTAGGATTTAAGAACATATAAATATTGTAATACGAAAAAAGCCGCGTCGCCATAGGC
>JARIGV010000009.1 GCA_029288615.1 Candidatus Tayloriibacteriota bacterium | reverse complement strand
CCTCCGAAGGAGGCGCGGCTTTTTATTATTTCTTTTCTTTGATCTCAATCTGAAGCTTTTCGAGAATGTCTTTTTGTGACAATGCACCAAGTGACCCAGAGCGCGCTTCGAGTGTGACAGTATCATTCTCAACTTCTTTTTTACCAATCACGGCGAGGTATGGAATTTTTTCTGTCTTTGCTCCGCGGATTTTTTTACCAAGCGTTTCGCTTGATTCATCAATCTCTGCTCGAATTCCACTCTCGCGAAGAAGTGCTGTAAATTTCTTTGCATACTCTATTTCGCTTTCACCAATCGGTAAGACTTTGATTTGAGTTGGGCAGAGCCATGTAGGGAAGATACCGGCATAGTGCTCGATAAGTGTCGACATGAATCTTTCGATTGATCCCATGATTGCTGCATGGATCATGACAACTTGTTCTTTTTCACCTTTTTCATTTGTACAGAAAAGGCCAAAGTTTTTTGGCTGGTTGAAATCGAGCTGGATCGTTGCAACTTGGAGAACGCGTCCAAGTGAGTCGTTTGTTATGAAATCAATTTTTGGTCCATAAAATGCTGCCTCACCTGTACCATCAATCCATTCGATACCTTTTTTCTTCATGAGATTTTCAAGTGCGCCTTCTGCTTTTGCCCATGTCTCATCGCTTCCGAGATAATTCTCGCGCTGTTTTGGATCGTGAGTCGAGAAACGTACTTTAAGCTCGAAACCAAAAGTTCCATAGAAAGTTTCGATGATATCCCAGATCGCCATTGCTTCATCTTCAATCTGGTTTTCGCGGCAGAAAACATGTGCATCGTCTTGTGTGATTGAAAGCACGCGAGAAAGTCCTGAAAGTTCTCCAGACTGTTCATCGCGATAGACCATCGTTGTTTCTGCGTATCGCTGTGGCATGTCTCTGTAGCTTCGAGGTTCAGCATCAAAGATCTGTGTGTGATGCGGACAGTTCATTGGCTTCATTGCAAAGAGATGATCTTCACGAGTTTTTATTTTGAAAAGATCGTCTGCGTATTTTGCCCAGTGCCCTGATGTTTCGTAGAGCTCCTTTTTTGTAATGTGAGGAATTGTAACTTTTTGATAACCTTTTTGTTTTCGGAGTTCCCAGACATAGTCATTGAGAAGTTCACGAATGAGAGTTCCTTTTGGAGTCCATAGTGGAAGGCCTGGGCCTACAAGAGGAGAGAAGACGAAGAGACCAAGTTCTTTTCCGATTTTCTTATGATCTCTTTTTTCAGCTTCCTCGCGCTGTTTTTTGTACACCTCAAGTTCTTCTTTTGTTTCGAATGCGAGTCCGTAGATGCGAGTGAGCATTTTATTTTTCTCATCTCCACGCCAGTATGCACCCGCGATGCGAAAAAGAGTGAACGCGTCAGAGTGCATATCTTTTATATCTGCATGTCCACCGCGACAAAGGTCTGTGAAATTTCCTGAAGTGTAGAGAGTAATTTTTTCTCCTTTCTCTTCGATTTCATTGATGAGCTCGAGCTTGTAAGGGTTATGTGCAAAATATTTCTTTGCTTCATCTTTTGACACTTCTTTATGAGAAAATTCTTTCCATGTTTTGAGGATCTCTCGCATTTTCTTTTCGATCTTTGAAAGTTCTGTTTCTGCGAGAGGCGACTTGAATTCAAAGTCGTAATAAAAGCCATTTTCAATGGCTGGACCGATTGTATTTAAAGTGTCTGGATAAAGCTCCAAGATTGCCGCTGCAAGAAGATGGGCAAAAGAGTGGCGAATATGAGCTAGATTTTCGTTGTTTGCGTTGTCTGTTTTCATGGCTTACATACTAGCAGATTTAAAGGAGAAAAAAAGAAGAATAAAAAATTGCGCTCGGAGTGAGCGCTTGTCTTTCTGAAATGGAGAACCAAGGATCAGAAAGCGGTAATGACCTTTTTGGGAATCTTGCCGTAGGGAACGGACTGAGTTTTCTCAGGAATTTCTGAGGGATGAATGCCGAAAGGCCACCTCTCAGCAACCACTTGTTGGTTTTCTCCAGTTCCTGTACGACCAGCTTTATAGATCCATTTGCCGATCTTGATTTCTTTTGTGTTGCTGCCGACGAAGTTGTCGCCGATGTACAAGTGTGGCGCGTATTCCTTACTTAGCTGATCTCCTCCATGTGAGCCAGGCATATGTGCTGTTTTTTTGGTGATTGTGACCACCGTGGCTTTTCTAAGGCCGGTCTGTTTAAGTGCTATAAACATAAAATCATAGATTAATAAAAAACAAAAGCCGCGCCAGCTTCACTGGCG
>JARIGV010000031.1 GCA_029288615.1 Candidatus Tayloriibacteriota bacterium | reverse complement strand
TGTGGATTTTTTTATGGGTGCCGAGAGAGCAATCTGCCTGCGCAGATTGCGTGCAGACGAGTCGGGGTCGCAAAATTTTCGAGCGACGGCGAGAAAATATTTGTGACCTAGCCCTATAGAATTGCACACCTACTATCTCTGCGGCGTTGATGTGCTACTGAAATAATTTTTTATGCCATCCCACGATGTTGGAAAGGAAGAGATTCTCTGCTGAGTCTGTTCTACATTCTTATAGACTCTGAGAAGACTATCAAGATATGGTTGAAGATAATAAAACGCACCAACTGCTGCTCCTAGGATAATAAGCCAATAAATAGCTCGGATAAACATTCCAATACGAGCAGATCGTCGCATTGAATGGAGCATTCTGTTGTTTTCTTCAGAAATTTCTCTTATTTCTTCAAGTTCTCTTTTAACGTCTTGATCCATACGTACTAAGGATTATATCAGATTATATTTAGATGCTTCCCCAGCGGGCAAAAATACCTGCAGGAAGGAGTCTTTTTTCATCTCCCGACTCCTCTATTGCAAGCTCGCCTACTTCAATTTCTCCGCCAAACTTCTGCTGTAAATCTTTAATATTGTTTTCGTAAGCAATTGAAGAGAATCCTGCAGCATAACCATTCACAAGAAAGAAAAGAGGTTTTTCTGATAGGATTTCTTTACAAGCGTTCACAAGCTCTACAAAATTATCTTCAATCTTCCAGAGTTCTCCTTTTGGGCCGCGACCAAATGCAGGCGGATCCATAATGACACCATCATATTTCTTTCCTCTTTTGATTTCTTTTTTAACAAAATCGAGGGCGTCATCAAGTATCCAGCGGATTGGGGCTTCCTTGAGCTCCGAAAGTTCTGCATTCTCTCGTGCCCATGTGATAGCCGCCTTCGATGCATCAACGTGTGTGACTTTTGCTCCGGCTTTAGCACAGACCAAACTTGCAACTCCAGTGTAACCAAAAAGATTAAGTACAGAAATTTCTTTCTCTGATTTCATCCGCTCCTTTATTTTCTCTTCCGTCCAAAGCCAATTTGGAAATTGTTCTGGAAAAAGACCAGTATGTTTGAAAGGTGTTGGTGCGATCTTAAGTGTGAGATCCATAAGCTCAATCTGCCATGAAGCAGGTACACCTTTTTTAAATTCCCATTTTCCTTTTTCTGCTGTTCGAGAGAAAAAAGCATCAGCTTCCTGCCATTTTTTAATGGGAAGCGCTCTCTCCCATAGTGCCTGAGGATCAGGGCGTCTTAAAATATATTTTCCAAATCGCTCAAGCTTCTCACCATTTCCAGAATCGAAAAGTTCGTACTCTTTTTGCGTTGTTGTTTTTAAAATTTTTGATTCCATATTTTCACTTGTGCTCCCGGCACGAATCGAACGTACAACTATCCCTTAGGACGGGACTGTTATATCCATTTAACTACGGGAGCGAAGTCTATGCAATATAACAAAATACTTATAAATTAAAAACCCTCCTTTCGGAGGGTTTTTAATTTACGCGAGAAGCCCTGCAACAGTTTCTTTGTCGTATCCGACAACAATCTGTCCATCGATATCAATGACTGGTACTCCAAGCTGTCCGCTTTTTTCTACCATCTCTGCTCGTTTTGCCTGATCAGCGGCCACATCAAATTCTTCGTAAGCGACTCCGTTTTCCTTAAAATATTCCTTCGCTGCTTTACAATATGTGCACGTAGGTGTGCTGTAGATGATGACTTTTTTCATAGAATTCACATTAATCTTACAAAATAATTATACTCTTTTAGATGAAAATCGAGTACCTTCCATACTGACATTTTACGTTTTCTTATGCTCTTAAAAAGCTAGATTTTAACTCATTTAAATCCATAGATAGGATTTTTGCTTTTCCGATCACTGTAATTACAGGAAAATCAATTTTTGACCCAAAAACCTTTTTATCATGAAGAATTATATTCCAATCTGCCACCATGTGCGGATCAATTTTAATTTCTAAATGATTAAGGATCTTTTGAAATCTATCTCTTACAGCAGGCTTAGTAATACCTTTTGATTCAGTCCAAGCAATTTCATGGAACATTCCTATAATAACAGCCAGACCGTGACTAATATTATATTTAAGCTCAAGAGCATGGCCCACAGTATGCCCCACATTGAGAATCTGTCTGGCATTAAGGTCCTTATGATCTTTTTCTATGAAATAATTTTTTACTGCAATAGCTTTATCAATTATTTTTCTTAAATTCGGTGATTGCCCTAAATTCTCCACAGTTTCATTTTCAATTAAATCAAGAATCTGTGGATCTTTAATAAAACCTGCTTTAATGATTTCGCCCAACCCGTCAATTATTTGCCCTTTCGTTAGAGATTCAATAAATCGAAGATCGACAACAATTACCAAAGGCAATTGGAATGCTCCAATCTGATTCTTAAGATTCAGAAAATTTATACCTGTCTTACCACCATGAGCGCTATCAACTTGCGAGAGCAGAGTTGTTGGGACTTGAATATAAGAAATTCCGCGGAGATAAATCGAGGCTGCAAATCCAACAAGATCTCCAACACTGCCGCCACCTAAGGCGATGACGATACTTTTGCGATCAAGGCAGAGCTTACTCATACAAGCAAGTAATTTTTCAAGCTCTTCCCAAGTTTTTGCATTTTCACCATCTGGAATTGTAACGATGTGTTTAGCGTGAAATTTTATTTCATCAATTGCCCACGATAATTTCTTTTCTAATTTTTTAGAAGTGACAATACATACAGATGAAGGATTCTCCTTTTTGAGAATCTCATTTACTTTCGATACTGAATAAATTATCTTCGTCATTAAAAAATACTCTTTACATGAAACCAGAATTTGGAGAACCATGAAGTTGATGTTGCCTCTGTTGAGCTGGCATCATCGGGTGAGACAAGCACCAAAACCTCTTCACCTGGTTTTGCAACGCCAAGTTTTGTACGGATCTCTTCCTCAAGTCCTGCTGGAGTTTTTAAATCATTCATTTCAGAGGTTAATTTCTGATTCCTATCCTGAAGTTCAGTAAGTTTCTGCTCCGAAAGCTTCATCATAGCCCTACTTTCAGATTCTTTTCCATAAATATTAATAACAGCTTTGAGAAGAATGAGAGTGAGGACAGAAAGTGCAACAATAGCAGCTCCAGAGTATATTCGTGCCCTTAATTTCTTTTTATCCTGGAAATGACGCATGGTCTATGTTATGTTTAATCATATCAGTTAAGATATAGAAGACACAATGTTTCTCTTCGGACATAAAACAAGAAAAACTGTACAGATGATTTTCGCGATTCTTTGCGTATTCGTCATCCTCAGTATGATCATCCTCTACTTCCCAAGCTTCCGCTACGGTATGTAGAAAAAATCCCGATAGAATCGGGATTTTTTTATTTCATTTTATTTTCCGTCAGTTCTCATCATTTTAAGAAAGACATCGTGAGGAATATTCACATTTCCTTTACCCCTCTCCTTCATTTTCTTTTTTCCCTTCTTTTGTTTCTCACGAAGCTTCATTTTTCGAGTGATGTCTCCTCCATACATATGCTGTGTCACGTCTTTTTTCATGGCTGAAAGAGTACGTGAAGCAATGATACGGCCGAGTGCCTTTGCCTGAATCTTTGTTACGAACATTTGTCGTGGAAGTACTTCAAAAAGTCTATCTACTGCCTTATTTGCTTCTTCATCTGCTCGACGCTCGGCTATTACCCTCGTAAAGGCCTCTACAGGCTCATCTGCGACCAAAAGATCCATACGAGTCACTTCGGCATCTTTCATTTCTGAAAACTCATATGAAAGCGAAGCATATCCAGACGACACACTCTTAAGTTCATCGAAGAAGTTCCTCATGAGCTCTCGAAGTGGCATATTGATCGTTAGAGATGTTCGTCCGTCACCGAATGTTTCAGCATCAGCGAGATCTGCTTCATGGTCATAAAGGAGCGGATAAATATCGTTCACATATTTTTCTGGAGTAATGATCTGAATTTTTACCCACGGCTCTCTCGCAGAAAGATACATTCCATGGTCTGGAAAAAGCGATGGTGAATAAATCATTTTCTTTTTTCCATCTTTGAGAGTTACTTCGTATGTAATTGTCGGTGTTGCAATAATAAGCTCAAGTCTAAATTCACGCTTAAGTCTCTCAGTAATAATTTCAAGATGAAGGAGTCCAAGAAAGCCACATCTGAAACCTCGTCCCATAGAACCGGATGTTTCTTCTTCGTAAGAAAAAGCGGAATCAGAAAGAGACAAGCGACCAAGTGCTTGTTTGAGTAATTCAAAATCATCTGCATCTTCAGGATACACAGACGCCCACACCACGGGAGCCGGCTTCATATACCCTGGAAGCTCTGAAGCAGAATTTCTAAAAAATGTAATTGTATCTCCAACAGACGCGATACCAGGTCTTTTTATACCCGTTACGATATAACCAATCTCACCCGCTGAAAGCGAAGCCACTTCTTTTTCTTCTGGCTCAAAAATTCCTACTTCGAGCGAATTAAATTTTTCATTCGCAACTTTAAAGAGAAGTTCATCATGTCTCTTGAGTGATCCTTCTGTGATTCGCACATACACGATGACACCTTTGTGAGTTGAATATTGAAAATCAAAAACGAGAGCACGGCAACTTCCCGTAGGAATTGATTCTTCTTTTGGTGCAGGTACTCTTTTGATAATTTCTTTGAGAAGTCCTTCGACACCCTGCCCTGTTTTTCCCGATGTTTCAATAATGTCATCAAGGTCACAACCGAGAAGTGTTGCCATCTCTTCTTTCACATCATCAATGCGAGCAAGTGGTGAATCAACCTTACTAAGGACCGGAATAATTGTAAGACCTGATTCTCTTGCCATTCGAAGTGTTGTGAGAGTTTGCGCTTGTACACCCTGTGTCGCATCAACAAGAAGAATTGATCCTTCAACGGCTTTAAGCGCTCGAGATACTTCGTAGTAAAAGTCGATATGTCCTGGAGTATCGATGAGATTGAGGATAAAATCCTCTCCTTCGTGCTTGTACTCCATACGTACAGGTCGCATTTTGATCGTAATACCCTTTTCACGCTCAAGTTCCATGTCATCAAGAACCTGATCCTTCATCTTTCGCTTTTCAATCGTATTGGTAATTTCAAGCATTCGATCGGCAAGAGTCGACTTGCCGTGGTCAATGTGAGCAATAATGCTGAAATTTCTTATATATTTCTTATCTATCATATGCCGTAAGTAGCGACATAGTACCAGAAAATGGCGAAAAATCGAGCCGATGATGAATTGTGTTAAACAAGTTCATCAATGACTGTATCCTTCTCAACCTTCCAAAATCTTTTGTGAAGCGCTTGCCACACTTCATGAAGCTCTCTGCTTCCCATAAGTTTCAAAATAATAATGCCAACTACCACACCTATAATTCCCGAGCAAAGTCCTTGCATGAAAATTCCAATAAGTGTATTGATGTTAAAGATAACAACAAAATACGCGAGCGAATGATATGCAATAAATCCTGATATCACAGCAGCAGCGAATGTTTCCCATGCCATGCGTGCAATAGCTTTTGTATATGACGGAAATTCTTTTTCAAATGCGATCCAATGGAGAGCTGTATTTATCGTAATACCGATTGTATATGCAAATGCAAGCATCGTAACAGCAGAGCCAGGGATATTTTCTATATGAAGAATAGACTGCACAAAATATGCAAATACTGGATATGTGCCATAGCAATATACAAGAACTTCTGCGAGTCCAATTGTAAGAAACATTGAAAAAACATTTATTATAAGTGGCTTCCATGTTTTTCCTTCAGAATAAAAAGCTCGCACAAAGAGAAGAATAAGACTTTGTGGAATCATCGAGAGAGTAAAAAATGCCACCGCAGCCGCAGTCAGACGAGTATCTGACCAACTAAATTGTCCTGCCCCAAGTACCGTTCGCACAATCTGTGCACGAAGAACAATAAAGAGAGCAGTCGCTGGCATCGACCAGAAAATAATATGTTTCGTCACAGAAATCATTTTCTCGCGAAATTCTTCTTTTTTTCCTTGAGCAAAAAGCTTTGAAAGAATTGGGAAAACTGCAGATGCATATGAGACACCAATGATTGAAAGTGGCCCTGTCTGGAGGTTAAAAGAAAAATTAAAAACGGCGATCGAACCCACACCAATAAGAGACGCCATCGACACAAGAGCAAACGCTGAAATAGATGTTGTTGAAAGAGTTATCGTTCGAGGAATTGAAAGAGCAACAATTTTTCCTACAGATGCAAAATCAATGCGAATTCGAAGTTTTGGAAAAGATTTTTTTGAAATGATAAATGGAAGCTGAATTCCGCAGTGGAGTATTGTTCCGAGGATCACACCCCATACAAGACCTGGTAAACCCCATATTGGATAGAGCAAGAAAATTCCAAAAATAATTCCAATGTTGTAAAGGATTGGGCTTACGGCGTAAAGGAAAAATCTATTATGCATTTGCACAATTGATGCAAAGAAATTTGAAAATCCTAGAAAGAGCGGCGAGAGAAGAAGAATGCGAGCAAGAAGAATAAGAGTATTTGCATCTTTACCGACGATACCTGGAAAGAGTTTTGGCAAAAGATATGGCATGACAAAAAACATCACAATGGTTGTCGCCACAATAACAGCAAAGAAAATAGAAAATACACTATCGATAAGTGGCTTGATATCCTCACCCTTCTCTTCCCTATACGTAAAAAAAGGTACCAGAATTGAAATCGACACAAGCGATGCGATCGTGACAAAAATAAGATCCGGAATCCTAAAAGCTGCGTAATAAATATCAAGTGTACGCCCTGCACCAAAAGATGCAGCAAGCATTCTATCTCGCACCAGTGCTAAAAGCTGCGCAAGAAGTGCAAAAAAAGCGAGGAGATATGCAGTGCCGTGGATTGATGAAATTTCTTTCGAGAGTGCCTGGAATAACTTTCGTACCATTGTATTTATTTCGTAGCAGTTTTTGGTGTTGTTGTCGACGTCTTTTTAGTAGATGTGGTTGTTGTAGGTGTTGGTGTTTTTGATTTTGCCGGCGTACTTGTTGCAACAATCTTTGGCGCAGGTGTTGCAATTGGATTTATATTTGCCTGAATTTTGCTGATCGCATCCTTTAATTCTTTACTATCAGGATTCGATGCCAAAAGATTATTAAGAAGCGAGAGTGCATCAACTTTATCACCCGTCTGGTAAAGCGAAAGTGCAAGATAATACTTAGCATTTGCATAGTTTGGATTACCATACAAAGCATTTTCAAAAAGAAGAGCTGCGTTTTTATAATCCTTTTCGTTAAACTTCATAATTCCAAGCTGATATGCGAGAGTAAAATTTGATGGATTGTATTGGAGTGCTTCAAGTGCGAGTGTTTCCGACGTTGCGCTATCACCTCCCGCAAGAGCCACCTGTGACGCAAGGAGATATGCATCAGAGAAATTTTGCTTCAATGTCACTGCCTGTAGGAGATATTGTTTCGCTGCATCTGTATTTTTTCGTGCGACTTCAGTACGTGCCATAAAGAAATATGGCAAAGGTGAATATGGGTTTTTATCAGTCGATGCTTTGTATTTTGCAATTGCGCCATCATATGCCTGAGTAATACCAAGGTTACCGATAGCTTCAAGAATTGTTCCTGATGACACCAAGCTTCTAAAGCTTGCATGATCAAGATTCTCCCCTGCTGTACTTGCATTGACTGCATCAGAAAGGAAATTTTGAATATCAGTTGCTTGTGTTGAGCCTGCATCTTTTGAAGCACTCGCAATTTGTGCAAGCTTTGAAACATCAGCCTGCGCTAGGAAACCAAAGTACACAGGCTCTGCATCGAGCGAAATCGCCTTCACAATAGCATTGCGTGACGCATCGACATCACCTGACTCACTCGCTATAACCAATGATTTATTTGCGTAATATACAGCGGCATCTTTTCGCACAATGTTATAAAGCCAGAAAGCCGACGCGATGATAAGCAATGTCACAAAGAAAGTAAAAAGAAAACCTTTTTTATGATGTTTACCAAATACTATTTCTTTTTCTTTAAGAATTCCTTCATCGAATGAAATTGCAAACACAAGACCTGCAAAGAGAAATAGTAAAGCAATAAGATAGACATTCGGCACATATAATATATTTACGACAGCAAGATAGACTGCCCCGAAAGCAGAAGTCGTGCGAAGGAATGTATATAGTTTATCTTTTGAAGGACTTACAAAGGCAATCTTATACGAAAGATAGAAAAGCGCTGCGAGAAAAGCGAGCCATGCAAGGATTCCTAATGGACCAGTTGTCACAAGTGCTGTTGGAATGTATCCAATACCAGATGTAAAGTCAGTATTCCAAAAGTCAGTAAGTGAAAATTGCTGGGGTTTGAAAAGATTCCATTCATTTGCAAATGTTGCTGGACCAGAACCAAAGAAATATTTTTGTGAAATTACTTTTCCTGCAATTCCAAACGTCGTGTCCCATGACGGTCTTCCCTCCGCATAATAGAGATTAAAAGTATGCGAAAGTTTACCGTTGATGAAACCACCAAAAACAACAAGAAGAATCGAAATGATAAACACAGCAACTGATGGTGCAAGGAATGAGAATTTTGCAGGGACTGAAGTTTTCTTGAGTTTCTTCAGTGATAGCGAGTATGCAAAGACAGCAACAGAAAGTGCTGCAAGCAAGATAAAAATCGGAACTGAAATAACATACAAATTAAAGCCAAAATTTGATAGCGCAATAAAGAGAAATAGTACAGTAAGGAAAATATAGCAGATAACATCAAGAACAATACTGAGCGATAAAATCTCAAGCGCAAGAAGAATGATTCCCATGAAAAGACCACTGAGAATTGCCAAGTCGCTCCATGTACCGATAAGTGATGACGCAGTTGATCCCAAAAAACCTAGTGTTAAGCCCGGGAAAAAGAGTCTTACAAGATGAAAAACGGTGATACAAGCAAAAGAGAGAACGCTGAGACTGAGAGCTGTAGCAATATTTTTCTTGCCACGCAAAAGCACTGACGAAAGAAAAGCAAAAAGTGCAAAAAGTGCAATTGCATGCAGAGTGTCAGACTCAAATCCAACACCCATAAGTGATGCGTGTCGATTTATACCAGTGAAACTTGATACGAGATATACAACAGGAAGAAGAAAAATCGCATAGTATGGTAGTTGGGTGCTATAGAGAAGATTACTTTTACGAATTTTTTCAATTAAGAAGAAAATAAATGCCGCAACAAGCCCCACACCAAGCACAGTCATTTTTGCTTGCGCAAGTGACATGATACGTGTCGGCAAAAAGAAAATTGGTAAAAGAAAGATTACTCCAAAAAGTATACGTTTTGATAAATTTTCAAAGGAGAAAGAAATTTTTTGTTTTTCTTCTGTCATATAAGTTGATTCATTATAGCAAATCAAAAATAAAAAAGAGAAAACCTCGCTGTTTACAACGAGGTTTCCATCTACTTTTCGCACCTATAAGCCGAATTCTGTTTCGTGCATTGCTGCACGATGACAGTCATTTATCTGTTCTTCTTGTTACCAAGAGAATCAAGCGGCACTCCCGATATTTAAAAAATTCGGGCACGGCCTTGCACAGAAGTAAGGATTTAGCCGTTGCACCTCTCGCGTTACCGTGAGAGTTCATCCAGATTGCTCTGGATGTCCTGCAATTTCTTGCACGGACGTCACTGTTCGCACCTCTTAATCGAAAAGCTTCGATTAGGCGGGCGTTACCCGCTACCCTTCTGCTAGCTTTCGCTAGCCTGTGTTCGGACTTTCCTCCCCACAAAGAAAACTTCGCAGAGCGACTATCCGGTGCTATCTATAATTATACCACAAAACACATATTTGTTAATAGTCCTAATCCCTCCCTGTCCAAGGTCTGCCCTTGAACAAAAGTTGACTAAGTAGAGCTTTAAGGTAAGGTTTTACTAGCCCTCGCCAAAAAACTCGGTCGAGGAAAACCTACAGCACATTCCCACACATGAAAATTCAGCGCGCGCTCATTTCAGTGAGCGATAAAACAGGCATCATCGACTTCGCCCGCTCGCTCGTCGAGGAGTTCGGCATCGAGATCATCTCAACCGGTGGTACCGCAGAGGAACTCGTGAGGAACGGCATTCCCGTGACACAAGTTTCTGAATACACCGGATTCCCCGAGATAATGAATGGTCGGGTGAAAACTCTTCATCCGAAAATCCACGGTGGACTGCTCAAGGTCCGTACGGGAGAAAACCACGCGATGATCGCCGACCACACTGCCGCCGGCGTAAAGCACGGCATCAAAGACATCGACATGGTCGTCGTCAATCTCTACCCGTTCGAACAGACGATCGCCAAACCTGACGTGACTCTCGAAGAAGCGATCGAGAACATCGACATCGGCGGCCCATCGATGCTCCGTAGTGGTGCAAAAAACTACAGTTCGGTCACCGTCGTCCCCGACCCAAGCTACTATGAGCAAGTGCTCGAGGAAATGCGAACAAATGAAGGCGATACAACTCGTGAGTATCGCGCCAAACTCGCGACGCGCACCTTTGATATCACCGCAAAGTACGATCGAGCGATTGCGGAATATCTTTGGGAAAAAGAAAAGACCTGATCACATACTGGCAGCCAATCCGCTGCCAATTTTTATTTCCGAGTCGAGGAGTAAATATACCTATGCATAGGTATATTTTAGGAATTACTGACAAAAATTAAACTGCATTCCTGGAGTCATGCCAAGCGAAGCAGATTCACCGGGTGCAATCTCGAGAACATATTGAGCTGGAGAATTTGGATAATAAACTTCTGGATAATCTTCAGGCTTTGCATTCTCTTTTACAAAAACGACAGTACATGAGCTATCGAGCCAGACAATATCAATCGGTATTTTCATATCCTTCATCCAAAATCCGTATTTCTGCGGTATTTGAAACGGGAAAAGCATTCCGTAATTTTCTCCAATTGAATCTTTTCCGCCGAGTCCTTTTTCTTGAAGTTCTGGCGTATCTGCAATATCGATAGTGAAATTCTTTCCTGCAATAATAGCGCTTTTTGTTTTCTCATGTGGAACAGGAGCAGTAGCTACAGATTTAACGAGAGCGAAAGTGATTGCATACACACCAATGACAATAAGCACGAGAATTGCTATTTTCTTTTTCATAAATTTTCCAAAGTTATTTTTTTAGATGTGATTTCGCTTCCAAGAAATCTTTTTCCTAAAGTATCAAATTTTTCTGAATTATCTGTTGTAAAAAATTCTACAGAACCATTATGTGAAAGTTTTTCTTTAATATCAGCGTGTCTCAATAGATAGTCTTCGAATTTTCGCGCAACAATTGGCGCTTCTTCAACAATAGTCATAAGCGGTGCATATTTTGCAATCGCCTCTTTGAGAAATCCATAATGCGTACAGCCGAGAATTAGGATATCCGCTCCTGTATTTTTTGCCTCTTCGACATATTTTTTTATAAATTCTTCAGCCTCAGCACTTTTCTCTTCCCCATTTTCTACAATAGGCACCAAAAGTGGTGCAGGAAATGAAAATACTTTTACACGAGGATCTATCTTCTCGATCTCCCGTTCAAAAGTTCCAGAATGCACAGTTGCTTCAGTTGCTAGAATTGCCACCTTTCCCCTTTCTGTTTCAAGTGTTGCTTCCTCGGCAGTTGGAATAATGACACCAAGAACTCTCCTATCAGGATATTTTTCCGGTAGAAATTCTTGCTGAATTTTTCGCAACGCTTCGGCTGACGCACTATTGCATGCAAGCACAATTATTTCCGCGCCGTTTTGAAAAAGAAATTCAACACCCTCCTTCGTGTATTCAAAAATAGTCTGATGACTTCGTGATCCATAGGGCGCTCGTGCGTTATCACCAAGATAGACATAATCGTACTGTGGCAAAATTTTTTTGAATTCTTTGAGCACAGTAAGCCCACCGAAACCTGAATCAAATACTCCGATTTTTCCGTTTTTTTCCATTTTATATTTCAGTTTCCTGTTCTATCGGTAGCGCAATATATTCAATACCTTGTTTTGAAAATATCTGCGGCAACATTCTATTCATAAGACCGCCACCAGATGGATTGAGTCCCCCATCATGCACTGGAAAAGTTTTCTTAGGAGAAACTGCGATCGCGTAATCGATGACTTCAGAGATCTTAAGCCAAGGTCCCGCAATAGGAAGTGCCAAAACATCAACTGGAATTTTAGGTTCGACAAAAGCATCGCCCGGATAAAAAAGTCTCTCACCAATGAAATATCCTGTATTTTGAACAATCGGCCATTCTCTATAAATCACTGCATGATCCTTTCCGATCGCTCTAAAGGTAATACCTTTGTACTCATAGTTTTGACCGTCTTCAACAATCTTTACACTACTCACACCTTCCTTTTCCAAGAGAGTATATACAGATGAATTTGTGATAATGGTAATCTCAGGATTTCTCTCGAGAATCTTTCTCACCGAATCAATATGATAGTGATCTGCATGTTCATGTGTGATCAAAAGAACATCGACATTATCGATTTCATTTTGCTTCACAGTATAAGTACCAGGATCAGTAAGAATCCTGACATTGTTTTCTTCAATAAGAAGGCAGCAATGGCCGAATTTGGTGATCTTCATATTTTTACTGGAACATATTTCCAAGGAAATTGAGCATGTGCAGTGATCGTGAACGACGCCATGCAGTGCGCTTGATCTTTGCGAGCATTTTAACGCGTAGGTCCATGCTTTCTTTGAGCTTCATCATGCGAATGACTTTAAAGTAATCAGTATTAATTCCACAGAATGTAAAAATACCGATTACCCAATTGACGATAAATGGGAGTCCAAGGAAAACATAAAGAAGAAACGATCCGTCACACGTAATGTAAAGTCGGGCTCTTTTGCCACACAGCCCTGGCACACGGCGACCATTTTCATAATGGAATGCAAAAGGAGAAGAGATATTGTGATCAAGAAAGTTTTTCATGATCGAAGGCATCGTAAGCCACCAGAGCGGATGGATGAAAATATATTCATCTGCCCAGGCCATCTTTGCATGAATTGCATCACGCACAGGGTCAGGATTTTTCATTTCCCTTGGTTCTTCAAATTTCAAGAAATCTTGCTTGAGATCTGTGCGATACAAATCAAAAATTTCGACTTCACAGCCTTTTGATTCTCTTTCTTCTTTGAGTGTCTGGGCTATTGCATGTGTAAAACCTTTACTGCTTGGATGTGCGGTGATAATGAGTGTTTTCATAATAAAATCATTTCAAAATATACTATTAATTTAATCACATTTCCTTGCTTTTCCCTATTTGTATTTTTACGTACGAGGCGTAGACTTAAATGCAAGTTTGGTTATTTCTATGAAAAAGATCGAGGCGATTGTCCGACCTGAAAAACTCGAAGCGGTACTATATGTACTCAAAGAATTAGGCCTACAAGGCTACTATGCCGACGAGAGGGTAAAAGGTATTGGTCACTGGCACGAAGGTAAACACCTTGCTCGCGATCCGATCACAAACCATCTCTACAACTATCCGAAGGCCATCATCGTGGTAGTTGTAAATGAAAATGAAGTGGACCAGATCGTGAAAGCGATCAGCGCAGCGGCACACACCCAAAAACAAAACGGGGTGGGAAAAATTTTCATTACAGAGGTCGAACAGGCATATTCAATTCATCGAGGACAGGCAGGTGCTGAAGCACTGGAAGCAACATAGTATGAGCGAAAACCTTTCGCTCAATTTTTATTTTGTCTCAGTAATGAGAGTTGGGGTTGTTGTGGCTTCTACTACTTCAAAGCGAACACGTCCGACAACTTGCCCTCGCGCAGTTTCAACATCGACTCTCCAAAGCCCTGGCGAAATATTTTGTTTGAATGAATAGAAACGATATCCATCTTCTCGTCCCCCAATGATCGGCACGCGAATTCGCGCTGCTTCTACCCAACGATTTTTGCTTTCATCAAAATATTGCCAGTTGTGGTACATATCTGTTTCAAGCTTCGCTGGAGCAAACACAGCACTTTCAAAATACACTGGGCCACCTACTGCTTCATGAAAAACTTGCGGGCGAAGAAAATTGAGCCATGAGCCAGATTCTCCTTCTACAGTAAAACTCCCGTCACCGTTTGAACGGAGCGAATGATAGACTCCGGCATCTTTAAGAGAAAGCGGAAGCGGCGGAATGATTCCCGTAAAGTAAAAGAATGTAATGAGAAGATAGATGCAACCAAGCATTGCAAAAAGCATTTTTCTACTACGTTTAAATTCTCTTTTCGATGTGTAATAAATAGGCACAAGAAAAAGTGCGATAAAGCCCAGACTTAAAATTCCACTTGCTAAGAAAACAAAGTCATTGAGTTTATGAATGATGATCGGCAAGAGAAAAATGAGATATGAAAATAGAGCAATAAAGAAAACACTAATTTGAAAAACAATTCGAGTGTAATGCTTTTTAAGAAGTTCATTTCCTGCAAAGACTGCGCCAAGAAGTAGAAAGAAAGGCCAACTTGAAGCAAGTTCTGCACTTCTGAAATAAAAAACGATGAACGTGCTAAGGAGTCCTCCAAATGCAAATTGAATCGCGATAGTAAGCCAAAAATGCGCCCTTCCTTCTACTTTACTTGTAAATCTGCCACTTTCGTAGAGGTTGAGAAGTGCGATGCTTGCCGCAGCCATAAGAAGATGCACCACTACCCAGAAATTTTCCAAAAAAAGATCGACTCTTTTTAGAGTCACCGCGTCGAAAACGAAACCGCCAATAAGGGCCGCTGAAGAGATGTGTCTTTCGTAGCGGAAATAAAAATTCTTAATTATATGGAGCATAGAATCACTTGAAAGTCGTACTCTGAATGATCTTATTCATAAACAGATCGAGATTAAGAGTTTTTCTTTCTGCTTCACACGCAGTTTTTTGTGGGCTCGCCAAATTTCCACACTGAAGGAAATTAAGGATGATATTTCCTGTCACTGTTCTGCCGGCAACCGATGTCGAGTAAGAATAATTTGTTGATACAGTCGAAGAAGCATTTTTTGTCGCGAAAGAAATACAATATGGATTTCCAAGTATCGCCTTCTCAACTATTTGCCCTTTCTTATCTGCACTGAGGCCTGTTTTACACGAGTAAGAAGTTGATGTTGCAGTAATCTTTGGTGGCCAGCGAGAAGCGATAATATATGTGTATGGAAATTTTGTAGGATATTTGAAACTAAGCCCTGCTTTTATATCTGTATAAGTCTTCCAATCTGAAGGTATAGTTTGGAGCAAAGCGTTTATAGGAGTACTCGATGTAGAGCACGGAGCGAATTCACATTTTGGAGGGACCCTTCCTACAGATGTGCCGTCAGGGCAAATCTTTGCTTCCATTGTGCAGACAGCATTGTTTTGTCCAGCAGAAATATGAAAAATGTTTGGAAAAAGAAGTATTCCACAAACAACAACAAGAATGACGATAAGAACAATGAGAGAAGCTTTTGTCATGAAAATATTGTATCACTACCGTAGAGCATATCAATCATCCTATGTTGATTAAAAAAATGGACAGGCTTTCCTTGTGGGGATTTACCTGTCAGTGTGTACCGAGCATACGCTTCCAACGACTCCGAAGAAACCTTGCTTCCTGTGAAGTTCGAGCACGAAATCCAAGTCTTATAGCTTCTTCCACACTTGGAATTTTCATCCGCGTGACATACAGAGGATCATCCTCCTTACTTGCCGGCGTATCAACAATACCGATTTTGCCTTCAAGATTTTGCTTTCGCAAATGTTCCATTCCTCTGTTTACTCTCGCGACGATATCGTACGAATCTTCCAAACCCTGGAGCTCATCCTTTTTTCTGGGCGCTATCTTTTTTCGTCTATTCATAAAGAGCCTTTATGTTAAAAGACGAGTACAAAATATAAAAATGACGATAAAAATGATGCGGAGAGTAAGGGATTTGAACCCTTGATGGAGTTTCCTCCATACCACCTTTCCAAGGTGGCGCACTAGACCGCTATGCGAACTCTCCAAGTGTGTTCATCATACTAACAAATGACACACTTTTTTAAAATTGACAAAAATGCGAACAAGGTTAGGATGACGCTAGTCTATGAGCACACCGAAAACCGCCCATATCCACAAACTGTGTTCAGTGAAGGAATTGAGCAACATCCGCTCATCAACTTTCTTTCAGCTCGGCACGCTCCTTGTCATTCCACATCCCAAAATCGAGCTTGGGCTCGCGGAAAATTGTATTTACCAAATCTCGCCTCATAAGTTTGGCCTTGCGATCTTCGTATGGAAAAAAATCGGCGACAAGCCAGATGCTTTTCTAAACGGAAATCCGATCTCGTGGGACACAAGCAAACTCCGGGAAGAACTTTCTGATCTGAGCACACATCCTGCTGTGCCACTTCACATTCCTCCAGGTCCGCACATTGTCTACGACGATTACGCTGTTCACAGGCGACACATCGGCAATGAAGTGTTCTCGCATCCCTGGGGCTGGATGGCGGAATATCGCGAAGTGGAAGGTGTGGTAAATGAATACGCCATTTGCCACACAAGATATCCAAACCCGACCTAGTTTGTCGGGTATTTTTATTTCCGATTATTCTTCTATTCCTGGAATATGCTCAGTATGAGGTTCGTGTTTTGTATTTATGAGTGCGATGATAAGCGTAAGAAGTGTGAAGACAAATGTTGGACGGAATCCGACAAAGAAAAAAATAAATCCAAGTATGACAGGCACAAGAGATGCAAACACACAGATCTTCCAGCTTTCACTGTAGGTAAATTCTTTCTTGAGAATTTTTTGTAGAACATAAAAGATAAGTGCTGCACCAACAAGAGTAAAGAGAGTAAGGAATACAGAAAGAAATGCAAAGACAAATGCGCCAAACGGAATAAGAAATGGAATGAAGCTTGCCTTTCCAAAAAGAAACACAAGAAAGCTCTGATTTATTGTTATGTTCGGAAAATTAGAAAGAGGTTCTGTGACGATCTGATCACCTTTTCCATAATATAGAATGTCATGCTGTGAGATGAGAAATTCTGAATTGAGGGATCTAAAATAGTCTACAGTCGGTGACACTGGATTTTTTGTATCAATAACAACAAAATGCGCCGGGGCTTTGGCACTTATATATTCTTTCATTGTTGGAGTGTATTCAATATAAAGAGGCTCAGTGGGAGCATTCGTTGAAACGACACCATCTTTCACTGTAATCTCAAGACCTTGTGGATATGTTGCAAGAATTTCATTCTGCGCTTTTTCCATGAAAATTCCGACAAATGGAGAGAAAAAGATTGCACCGACAAGTGCCGCAATGAGACCCATAAAAAGCGCAAACTTTGCATAGAAGCGTACATATTTTCTAAAAGGAATTTTTTCTGCATCGGCGTAAAGCGACGGATCTGTGACGCTTCGAGAAATAGTTTTAAAGATCTGCATTATTTTTATTTAATTATTAATTTTATTTTCATTGGCTTTGTCCCCCATAAGCGCTTCAATTCTCTCCTCTATCGGCGGATGTGTCATGAAAAGTTTGTGAATTCCTTGCACTGCGCGTACTCCAAATGGATTTGAAATGAAAAGATGTGCTGTGGCATCAGACGCATGCTGCATCGGGCGAGAATATCCACCAATTTTTCGAAGTGCTGACGCGAGACCTTCTGGATAACGTGTGATGAGAGCACCCGTAGCATCCGCAAGAAATTCTCGTCGGCGTGAAATCGCAAGCTGGATGAGCGTTGCGATGATTGGCGAAAGAAGAATGAAAATAATTCCAACAATCACCAATGGATTTCCTCCGCGATCATCGTCACGATTTCTATTTCCACCAAACATCATTCCTCGTGTAAATATATCGGAAATAATTGTGACAACACCAACAAGCACCACGACCACCGTCGAAAGTAAAATATCTCTGTTTCCAATGTGTGACATTTCATGTGCCAAAACTCCTTCAAGCTCGCTTCGATCCATCATCCCAAGAAGTCCCGATGTTACAGCGATCGCTGCGTGATTTTTATCGCGTCCTGTGGCAAATGCATTTGGAGCAGGATCGTTAATGATATAAATGCGAGGTGTTGGAAGTCCTGCGGTAATGGCGAGGTTTTCAACAATTCTTTTAAGCTCCTTATCATTTGAATTTCCATCTGGATCAATAGGCACAGCTCGCGAGACAGAGAGTGCAATCTTATCTGCAAACCAATAACCGCTTATGTTCATAACAACACTGAAAATGACCGCGATATAGAGAATTCCTGCATTTCCATAGTAATAGCTTGCAAAATATCCGATCGCGACGATTACAGCCAAAAAGACTCCCATGAAAAAATAGGTCTTAGAAATATTTTTAGACTGCTCCGTGTAAAGAGTTGCCATAATGAGAAAAATTCTATTTAGAATTTCACTTCAACAGGATTCTGCGCAGCGTCATTGTCTGCGAGATCGAAAAGTTCCATTGCAGAGAAATTGAATGTTTTTGCGACAGCATTTGCTGGAAATGACTGGATTGCTGTGTTGAGATCTCGTACTGTGCCGTTGTAGAAACGTCGTGCTGCCTGAATTTTATTTTCAGTATCTGAAAGCTCTCGCTGAAGTTCGAGAAAATTCTGATTTGCTTTGAGATCTGGATACGCTTCTGCAATAGCAAAAACAGATTTGAGAGCTCCCGAAAGATTGCTCTCAGCTTCTGCCTTGTCGGCAAGATTTCCCGCTCCCATAGCTGCTGAGCGAGCTGCAGTTACTTTTTCAAAAGCAGTCGATTCATGAGCTGCATAGCCTTTCACAGTGTTTACAAGATTTGGGATGAGGTCATAGCGGCGCTTAAGCTGGACCTCAATGTCTGCCCATGCTTCTTTTGCCTGGTTGATAAGGCGAACAAAGCGGTTGTATGAGCCGATAATCCAAAGAATTCCTATAACGATAATAGCTAGAAGGATATAAAGTAGTGTCATATATTTAAGTTAAACTGAAAACCTCTATAAAGCCTGAGATTCTAGGCGTCTCATGATTATACCACAAAAATGACGAGTCAAGGAGGGGTTTCAGACAATAAAATTGCCCGCAAAAGCGAGCATTGAGGTTCACAAACTTCCTTCAGGCGACAACAGTCTCGATCAGAGTAGCAAAAACATCGTAATTCGATGCCACAGAGCTCTCTGAAATGTCAGGATCATCTCGGAGCACTTGTTTACTCCGTTCAATGTCGCCATGTTGCAGTGCACGACAACTATCCTGATCGAAGACATCGCCGAGCATGAGATAACCTTCTCGGTTGATGCCGTACTCGAACTTACCGTCAGGGGTGTTGATGTTCACAGCCGCGAATAAACTCTTGACGAATCTCGCAACGAGATCGGCGTCGACTTCGATATCAAGAAGCGCATTCTGTAGCGTCCTCGGATCTACATCTTTGAAGAGTTTATTTGCTGGCACGACTTTGTATGGTTCAGTCGCAGGAGCTTTTGGCAGATAGAACTCCACCCCAAACTCACCTCTATCCTCGCGAAACTTCACCAAAGGGTCGTGTTCGGCGTCGTCCTTGTAGAAGAACTCGATCACAGGACGCTCGAAAACTGTGCCAGGCGCGACGCCGGGGTTTCGCTTCAGATACGAGCTTCCCTTCGCAACTTCGAAGCGGTAGACAACCTCGAGCGGAAGCATGGTGAGCGCTTCAGCAAAGAAGATCGGCGCTCCGGGACAGTCCGCGATGAAAGCAACGCGAATACCTTTTGACTTGAGATACTTCATCACCGCGACATTAAGCCGCGTGCGAGAGAGCCCGGTCCCCGGAATCTCCCATTTTCGTTCACCATCGCCGATCGTCAGACGGTCGGATTGATGACAAACAACGATTCCATCCTCGCCCGAGGCGTAGAAAGATTTCGTCTTGCCTTTGGCGATAAGACTACCAATTCTTCGTTTCATTGTATGGAGTTGATTGCGCACCTACTTCTTGATTCAGTGGAATATGTGAATGTAAGGTGCTGTTGAGTTATCCCTATATTACATATATATGTGTAAATTGAAAGAAAACCTTATTTCCCCACTTTTCTTGCCCAAAAGGCGAGCTTGTGGTAGCATAAATTAACTGTAACTCTCCTCTATTAGTATGACTTTTCGAAGTTTTTAAAACATTCACCGGAAGTTACACCTTAACAAATATGAACTCACTTCAAACAATCATCCCTTACGCACAGATCATTCTTTCTGTTATTTTGGTTGCGCTTATTCTTATGCAGCATTCTGACGCTGGTGCTGGAGCATCTTTCGGCGGAGGCGATGGATTTGGAGCTGGAATTCACCAGAGACGCGGAGCTGAGAAAGTTATCTTCATCACAACAATCGTTGTTGCAGTACTCTTTACACTTTCTGCATTCGCAGCACTCTTCATCAAGTAATTTCAATTAATTATTAAATAATCTCCTTATTATTTCGTGATACGTCTCTCCTCTTTTCGTGAAAGACTCCTTCGAGCGATCGAATCTTTCACCCTCGCTGAAAAAATTATTTTCTATCTTTTCGTAGGACTTTTTGCCGCGAGCTCTGTTTTTATGCTCGTCAAAGTAAATGAGCATTTCATGATCGAAATTCCTGCAGAAGGCGGAAATCTCCGCGAAGGAGTCATTGGCTATCCACGCTATATCAATCCCCTCCTTACTGTTACAGATTCTGGCCGCGATCTTTCTGCACTTATTTATTCGGGACTTCTTAAAACCGAAGATGGTGGAGAACTCGTTCCCGATCTTGCAAAAAGCTATACAATTTCTTCTGACGAACTCACATACGATTTCATCCTCAAGGACAACATCACTTTCCACGACGGTACGCCTGTGACTGCCTACGATGTTGAATTTACAGTGAACAAAGCACTCGATCCAGCGATCAAAAGCCCGAAAGCTGCAAACTTCGACGGTGTAACAGTGAAAGCGATTTCAGATAAGGAAGTGCAGTTTGTTCTCAAAAAACCATACGCACCATTCCTTCAAAATCTTACCCTTGGAATTTTACCGAAGCATATTTGGAAAGATATTGATCCTGATGCTTTTGTTTTCAGCGAATTCAATTTCTCACCTGTCGGTTCTGGACCATACAAAATAAAAAATATTCAAAGAAATTCTTCTGGGCTTCCACTCTCGTACGAACTTGTCCCATTTGATAAATATGCGCTCGGAAAACCACACATCTCTACTGTAAGCATCTACTTCTATACAAACGAAGACGATCTTATGAATGCTTTTGAAAATGGCGACATCACTAGCATGAATTCAATTACTCCGAAAAATATTGATACAGTGAAAAGCCAGAGTACCATCCTCGAGGCTCCGCTTCCACGAATCTTTGGAGTTTTCTTCAATCAAAATCAAGCTGCGATCTTTACAAACAAAGAAGTGCGACAAGCTCTCGATGAGGCCGTCGACAGACAAGACATAATTAATCAAGTTCTTGGCGGACATGGAACACCAGATTTTGGTGCACTTCCTGCGGAACTCTCAAAGCAAAAGGATTCAGGCGAAACTGCCGACGAAAGACTTTCGAACGCCGCAAACATTCTTGCAAAAGCTGGATGGAAAAAAGGTGATGACGGCACCCTTGTAAAAACAGTTGGCAAACAATCGATTCCACTCACCTTCTCACTATCAACATCAAACACTCCAGAGCTTAAGAAAACTGCAGACCTTCTTGCAACTGTATGGGGCAAACTTGGAGCAAAAGTTGATGTGAAAGTTTTTGATATTGCAGATCTTGAAACAAATGTTATTCGTCCACGTAAATACGACGCTCTTCTTTTCGGAGAAGTTATTGGGCGAGATCTCGATCTCTTTGCTTTCTGGCATTCATCAGAGCGAAATGATCCGGGTCTTAACATGGCAATGTACACAAATCCAAAGACAGACAAGCTTCTTGAAACTGCCCGCGGAGAGGAAGATTCAACAAAGCGAATGGCAGACCTCACACAAGCAGAAGGCGCTATCGCGAGCGATACTCCAGCAGTATTTCTCTATTCACCAAACTTCATTTACGTCGTACCAAAAGATCTCGGCGGAGTTTCCCTTGATGGCATTACATCAAGCTCTGAAAGATTTCTCAATGTCGAAAATTGGTACATGGACACAGATAAAGTATGGACAGTATTCAAAGATTCAATTTTTAAATAATTATTAATTTATTCAGTAATCATGGACGAAAGAAATAAACGAAAACATCCGCAGCACGGAAATAATATGCACCGCAAGCCGCGACCTCTTGCTACACGAGTCATTCGAAAAGAAGGGACGGAAAACACTCCTCTACAAACAAATAATGTAGAGCGAGCACGACGTTCTGCTCCTTTTTCACCAAAGGAAGTATTTGAGGAAGCAAAGGTAGAAAAAGCAAAAATGGAGCGAAGTTCGAGACACTCACACAGACCACGTCCTCGCCCAACAAACAAACATTTCTCAAAACCTCTCGACTCAAACGACGAGAGCGGCAAGAATGACCACCACAAGCC
>JARIGV010000023.1 GCA_029288615.1 Candidatus Tayloriibacteriota bacterium | reverse complement strand
GCCAAAGGCAGCGCGGCTTTTTCTTTAAATCACCTTATCAATAAGTCCGTACTTCTTCGCATCTTCTGGATCGAGGAAGAAATCTCGGTCAACATCCTTTTCGATTTTTGAAAGGGTCTGTCCCGTCTGCTTTGCAAGAATCTTATTGAGGAGCTCTCGGTTCTTAAGGATTCGTTTTGCTGAGATCTCGATATCTGATGCCTGACCTTCAGCTCCGCCGTGTGGCTGGTGGATCATAATCTCAGAGTTTGGAAGGGCAAATCTTTTGCCTTTTGCCCCTGATGCGAGAATGACTGCTCCCATTGATGCTGCGAGTCCGACGCATACTGTTGAGACATCATTTTTGATGTTATTCATTGTATCGATGATCGCAAGACCTGCTGTAACATGGCCACCCGGAGAGTTTACATAGAGGGTAATATCTTTCTTTGGATCTTCCGCCTGAAGGAAAAGAAGCTGGGCAATGACGATGTTTGCGACAGTGTCATCGATCGGACCACCAAGAAAAATAATATTTTCTTTAAGAAGTCTCGAATAGATATCGTACGCGCGTTCGCCGAATGTTGTTTTTTCTATAACTGTTGGAATGAGTATTGATGACATATATATGTATGTTAGCTGATAGAGACCACCAGATTATATCAGAATAGGAAAGGGGTCAAACTGTTTTTGTTTCGATTCACTCATGTATGAACTTATGCTAGAGTGCCGCTATGCCAAAGGTTTTAAAAATACGAGAACTTGGTGACACGGTTTTACGAAAGAAAACAAAGAGCGTTTCACAAAAAGAAATGGCTAGTTCTTCGTTTAAAAAATTTATAGCAAATCTTGTGCAGACATGTGATGAAGAAGGTGGAATGGGAATAGCGGCACCCCAGGTTGTTGATAAAACTTGGCAAAGTAAAAATATTTTTATTGTATGGAGCAGGCCCTCAAAAAATTACCCAGATGCTCCGGAAGTAGGGCCGATCGCAATCATAAATCCCAAAATCGTTTCACGATCTAAAAGGATGAAAAAGGAATGGGAAGGATGTCTTTCGATTCCGGGATTTCGAGCAAAAGTTTCCCGGCACGCTTCGCTTGAAGTGGAGTTTCAAACAATTGATGGAAAGAAACATAAAGCACAGATCAGAGACTTTATTGCACGTATCTTCCAGCATGAATTCGATCATGTGAGTGGTATCCTTTATATAGATAGAGTAGAGATGAAAGATATTGTCAGTGAAAATGAATATAAGAAAATAATTTCAAAAAGAAAATGAGGCTCCATCGATTTTTTATAGAAGAAAGTATTTCGGGAAAAATAATTAAAATTTTTGACGAGAATATTCTCCATCAGATGAAAAACGTCTTTCGTTTGAAAGTGGGGGATTTTGTTATTCTCTTTGACGGCAGTGGAAAAGATTTTGAATGTGAAACGCTACTCCTCTCAAAAAAGGAGGGAAATTTTGAAGTGAAAGAAATTCGCGATGCATATATCCCGGAGAAAAAAGTTGAACTCTATCTCTCAGTTATCAAGAAAGATAATTTTGAACTTGCAGCGAGACAGGCGGTGGAAGTAGGTGTGTCCAAAATTGTACCAGTGATCTCGGAGAGGAGTGAAAAGAAAAACATTGATATGGAAAGATTGTCGCGTATTATGAAAGAAGCTTCTGAACAATGTGGTCGAGGAGATGTGCCAAAAATTGTTAATATCATTTCTTTTGAAAATATTTTTGATGATGGTGTGGAAGATTTTATTGTCTTCGACATAAGTGGAGAAAAAATAAAAAATATTGAAATAAAGAATGTGAAAATTCTTGTAGGACCTGAAGGTGGATGGAGTGAGAATGAAAGAAAAATTTTTGAAGATAAAAAAATAAAAACTGTCTCACTTGGCGAGACGGTGCTCCGAGCAGAAACTGCTGCAGTGGTCGCAAGTGGAGTGGTGATGCTTTCATAATTGGAAGTAAATAGAAAAAAACAGCGCCGACTTTCTCGGGGCTGTTTTTTGTTTCTACTTACTGCTCTCTAGGAATTTGAATACTTCTTCTTTTGAGATCATTTCTTCGATGAAGAGTTTGAGTCTTTCGTCTGCTGCGTCTGGATAGTGTTCTTTAAGATGCTTCAATTCTTTTTCTACTTCTTCTGGATTCGGTTTTATATTTTCCTTCTTTGCAATTTCAAAGAGAATGATTTCATTTACGACTCGAGTTTTTGCCCGCTCTTTCCATTCTTCGCGGATCTCACTTTCTGTCTTCTTGATCTGTGTGAGATAGTTTTGCCATGTTGCACCCATACGAGAAATTTCTCCAGAAAATTCTTGCACCATTCTGTCGAGTTCGCTTTCGATAAGAACATCAGGAATTTCTATTTTTGTTTTCTCACGAATCGCATCAAGTGATTCAATTCGTTTCTTTTCTTTAGCACGATATTCTTTTTCCTTCGTAATATTTTCTTTTATCTTCTCGCGAAAGTCTGCGACATCTTTAAATTCCCCGAGAGTTTTTACAAATTCATCAGTGATCTCGAGTGGCTTGCCATCTTCTGCTGGACGCGATTTTTTGATCTCTTCAAAAACATTTTCGATTTCTTTTTCTTCCACTGTGATCTCGTCTTTCTTAGACATGACTTTCTTTGCGAGAGATGTGTAGTCGGGAAGTGTAACTTCAGGAAACATTGCAATGCGGATCGTTGCTTCAACAGGTGCACCTTTTGCAATCTTGGTAATCACTACTTTTGGTGAGCCGATTGGATTAAATTCATTTGTTTCACGGGCATTCTTAAGGATATCTCCGTATGCATCGTTGATTGCATGTTCCGCGGCTTCTTCAAGAATAGCCATTTCACCAACCTGTGAAACTAAAACCTTCTCTGGAATGTGACCCTTGCGAAAGCCGGGGAGGTTCACATGTTCGCCAACATGTTCGATAGCATGTGGCCATAGTTTCTCAATTGCAGCTGCATCGATTTCAATCTGAAATTCGATGACTGATCCTTCAAGTTTTTCTTTCTTTTTGATTGTATACATATCTATAAATTAGTGTGTGCGGCTATCTTACACGAGAAGGGGAAAAAGTAAAACAAAAAGCCGTGCCACCTTTGGTGGCACGGCTTTTTGTTTAAATTTATTTCAAATCATTTCCAACCGCGCTGACATCTGCGCTCGTGTCAGATGTTGCGCTTGCATCAAGTTCATTTTGAAGATCACTTTTTGATGGAGTTGTTGTCGAAACAGTTCCCGTACGTCCTGCAGTAGTCGATGGGTATCTTTCATTCCAGAAATAAATACCGCCGATAACGAGGATCAAAATGATGATGATGATCGCGATGATACCTCCTGTCTTTCCTTGTGATGAATCCATTTTTGTTTTGAGTTAATTTTTAATTTTGAGTTGAGGTTGCAGTACTTGTTCCTGTGTCGGTGGATACTGTTGTTGTTGCAGTTACATCTGAATGTTCCTCAGGTTCTTCAGGTAATGCTTTTACCACGGCAGCAAATTTTGCCCGAGCGTTTTTAATTGAAGTTTGTGCGTTTTGAATTGCTTGAAGTACAGCGTCCCGTGCAACCGTTGTTGAATCAGTAACAATTGTTGAAAGAGCGGCCTGTGTTGCTGCAACAGCATTCGATGCGTCGGTGAGTGCTCCTTCGGCAGCACCAAGAGCAGACACTGAAGCTGTGACATCAAGGTTTGCAGCAGTGTCAGTTTGGATGCGGGCTTTCACACGTGTATCAAAGTTTTGAAGATTTGTGATTTGGTTTTGAAGTTTCGTGAAAAGAGAAGTGAGATGATTTTCTAGATTTTGTTTTCTTTTTGCATCAAGAGATACTTTTACTCCGTTTTTGAAATTGGCAATTTTATTTTTTATGTCTGACTCGAGTGCATCTCGTTTTGCTTTTATGTCAGCTGTTGTCGATGCACGAAGATTTTCATTTTCTAAACGCATCCCATCAAGCTTTGCTCGGATTGCAGTTGATGATGCACCATTTGCTCGCATTGTTTTTATTTCATCACGAGTGTCGATACGATTATTTTTTATTTCTTCTCGAGTAGTCGTTGCTTCGTTTTTTCTGTCGTCACGAAAGTTCTGTCTCTCAGTTTTTATATTCGTGTGAAGTTCTATGCGAGCGTCTGTCGTACTGGCGTCTTTTGCATAAGCGACTGTTGCGAGTGAAAGTGTTGCGATTGCGGTAATAACAATAAGGTATTTATTTTTCATATGAGTTTTGAATTTGTAATTGCACTTATTATATCCTATTTATCGTTGCGAAAGAGTGATGTTGTTTATCCACATGAGTGGAGCAGTACTCTCACAACAATGGTATATTTAAGGTAATAAATTGTATTTACATATGAAAAAATTTACACACTATATTAAGCTTCTTACTCTCGCTCTCCTTATAGGGCTCTCTGTTTCCTATGCTGCAGCCTGGACAGGCCCTTCATCAAACCCACCTTCAAACAACACTCCAGGGCCAATTAATGTAAGCTCTGTTGCACAGATTAAGAGCGGAGCTCTTAAGGTGGGAGGACTTCGATCATTTCTCCCTTCATATATAAACT